>JAZQKW010000175.1:0-21238 GCA_045542375.1 Butyrivibrio sp. | reverse complement strand
AACAATCAATATAAAAGCTGCTTCCGATAATACAGGCAAGGTAACAGATTTTATAAATGAACAACTTGAAGAAATGCTGTGTCCAATGAAGACACAGATGCAGATTGATGTAGCTGTTGAGGAAATATTTACCAATATTGTAAACTATGCTTATGACGGTCAGGTTGGTGATGTGGAGATTTCTGTAGACATGCCGGAGGATGGCAGAACGGTGGTTATTACTTTTAAAGACTGGGGACAGGAATACAATCCTCTTATGAGGGAGGAGCCTGATATTAGTCTGTCGGCAGATGAGAGACCTATAGGAGGACTAGGTATTTTATTAGTCAAAAAGCTAATGGATGACGTGACATATCAATTTAACAAAAATTGCAACATCCTTAAGTTAAAAAAAGCTATTTAAAGAAGGAAAAATATATGCAGGAACAATTTAAAAATAAATTAAGAAATATATTATTAGAAAGATACGACGTCGATATTGATAAGGCTAAAATGTATTTGTCTACCCAGAATTATGCCTTTATTTTTCCGGGTGAGCCATTTATGATTCGCGTAAGTCTGACTCCTAAGAAGACAAGAAGCGAAATCTTAAGCGAGCTTATGTGGCTTGATGATTTAAAACAGTTCAAGGAAACAGTGTGTGAGCCGAATGTGTCTAAGTTAGGTAATCTTTTGGAAGAATTCGAGATAGACGGCAGGGTGTATCGTGCCAGTATGTTTCGAACAGCAAGGGGCGTTATTAAGACCAGTCCTGAGATGAAGCCTATGTTTTTTATCTGTGTAGGTGACCTTTTAGGAACAATTCATCATGTAAGCACAGATGAAAGAGAGTTGGGGATTAACTTTAAAAGAAAAGAAAAATCAGAAGAATTTGTACTTTTAAAGGAAAGGGTAAAGGATAAGATTCCTTCAGATATTCTTGCACGAATAGAGAAAATCGAAGAGGAAGTGAACAGACTTCCTAAGGATATAGGAATATATGGTCTGTGCCACGGAGATTTCCACGTTAACAATTTTTTTGTGGAGGATAATAATATATGGGTATTTGATTTTGACGGATGCTCATATGCCAATTATCTGTATGACGCAGCAAGCTTCATACAGGCATGCTTCCTTAGAGGTTACGGTGCAGGAAAAGATTTGAGAGAGGTAATGAACAATGATATTCTTCCATATCTCAAAATAGGATATTCCCTGAATAAGGAATGTGGGGATGGCTACTGGGACAATCTTGAGCTTATGATTGCCTATAGAACAGCCATTACATATATGTCTCTTGCAGAGATTGATGAGGTTGGAGTTATTAGTGACACGGAGAAGATTAAACAGTTCTTTAGCTATATAGTATCACAGGATGATGTTATGGATGCTATGACTAATGCAATGAAAGCACCGGGAGGTATTGTGTGAAGAACGATTATATTGTTAAGAAAACATATCTGTCATTTGTAATAGTATCAATTTTAACATCTCTTACAGCTATTGTAGGAATGCTTATTGATAATGTAATTGTAGGTCAGACATTAGGCTCAGACGCATTGGGCGCAATGGGAATAGTAGGGCCTGTGAGTCTTGTATTTTCCGCAATAGGTAATATATGCTCATCGGGAGGCGGAGCAAAAGCTGCCAGAGCATTAGGCAGAGGAGAACGTGATAAATTCTGTATTGTGTTCACTACCAATATGATATTTGTAATTGTAGCAGGAACTATTCTGACTGTAGCAGGAATGTTATTAACGCCACAGATAGCAAAATTACTTGGTGCAAAAGGAAGCCTTGCAGCACCATCAAAAAGCTATCTTTATGGATATTTTCCGGGAGCAATACCAACTATTATGCTTAGTGCGATGATGAGCTTTGTAAGAATAGATGGCTCGCCAAAGCTGCCATTAATATGTATAGGGGTTATGTCTGCGGCTAATATAACGTTAGACCTTTTGATGGTACATGTATTCCATCAGGGTATGTATGGAATGGCTCTTGCAACAACAATAAGCTACGGTCTTGCTTTAATGGTATCCTTTACACATTTCCTGAAAAAGGATTCAACACTTAGACTTGTAAAGCCCCAAAAAATACTTGCGGAGATTGGAAGCACAGTGGTAACCGGATTTGCTACTGCAATAAGCCGTATCTGTGAAACCATCAAGGTTATGCTTTTAAATAATATGATGGTTGTGTATGTATCGGTTATTGCGGTAACTGCCCTTAACGTAAGAACACAGGCATTTAATTTTCTCGGAGCTGTCGTAATTGGTATAGGACAGGCTATAACTCCTACAGTTGGTATGTTTTATGGAGAAGAAGACCGAACTGCAATTAAGGATACCCTAAAGACTACACTTAAATTCGGAATGATGGTAATTGCGATACTGATGGTTGTTGTTATCGGAATTTCAGGGGTGTTCCCTAAGCTTTTGGGAGTAACTGACGGGACTACTTTGGAGATGGCAAAGGTTGCGTTAAGATTTTTTGCCATAGGAATGCCAATATATTTGTTTAACACAATTCTTCTTAATTACTATCAGTGTACTAAGAAGGTGGGAATGGCAACTATGATATGCACGTTGCAGTCTCTGGTATATACGATTGTGTTCGCTTTTATATTTATCAGAGTGTGGGGCGCCAACGGAGTGTGGCTTGCATTCCTGTTAGGCGAGCTGTTTACAACCATAACTACATTTATCGTTATTTTCATAAGGAATGGAAAAATATCATTCAAGATAACGGATTTAATGTTGTTAAAGGATGATTTTGGCGGAGACCCTAAGGATAAATTAGAGATTTCCATAGGAAACAATATGGATGAAGTTATTACGATTTCATCCGGAATACATAAATTTTTTAATAATAGAGAGATAGATGAAAAAAATCTTAATACAATAGCCTTGGTTGTAGAGGAAATGGCAGGTAATGTTGTTAAGCATGCCTTTAAGCAGGGAGAAAAAAGATGGCTTGATTTTACCATTATCGATAAAATGGATATGGTAATTCTTAGAATAAGAGATAATGGAGCAGCATTTGATCCGCTTGCACATTTGAGTAGCTGTAGCAATGAAGACGAATATGGAATAAAATTAATACATGCGTTAGCAGACGATTTTGAGTACAGGCGCAGTATGGGACTTAATAACCTTATAATCAGGTTGAAAAAGCATGTAATCGTCTAGCGAACAGATGTTCTTAAAAATATGGACAAATAACCTTTTGTATGATATACTCGTATAAAATAAGGTGGTTTGTCCATATTGTTTTTATAGAATAATTTTTGAAAGAAGTTGCGTTATGGATTTTAAATTACATAGTGAGTATGCAGCTACCGGTGACCAGCCTCAGGCCATAGTGGCTCTGGTTAAAGGTTTTGAAGAGGGCACTCAGTTTCAGACCCTTCTTGGTGTTACCGGTTCCGGTAAGACTTTTACCATGGCTAATGTTATTGAAAAACTGAACAGACCAACACTTGTTATAGCCCATAACAAGACTCTTGCGGCACAGCTTTACGGAGAGTTCAAGGAGTTTTTTCCTGAGAACGCAGTAGAGTATTTTGTGTCTTATTATGATTATTATCAGCCGGAAGCGTATGTGCCGTCTACGGACACGTATATAGAGAAGGATTCGGCTATTAATGATGAAATTGATAAATTGAGACATTCTGCCACTGCAGCTCTTTCAGAGAGAAGAGATGTTATTATCGTAGCCAGTGTTTCCTGTATTTATGGACTTGGAAGCCCTATTGATTATAAGAGTATGGTGGTTTCCTTAAGACCCGGAATGTCAAGAGACAGGGATGATGTAATACGACAGCTCATAGATATGCAGTACAGTCGTAATGATATGGATTTTAAGCGTGGAACCTTCAGAGTAAGAGGGGATGTGCTTGAGATTCTGCCTGCATATAATGATAAGGTGGCAATAAGAGTTGAATTTTTTGGTGACGAGGTTGAACGAATAACGGAGGTTGACGTACTAACCGGAGTTATTAAGTCGGACCTTATGCATATCGCTATTTTTCCTGCATCTCATTATGTAGTACCAAGAGAGAAGCTTGTACAAGCGGCTAATAATATTAGGGAAGAGATGAAGGAGCAGGTAACCTATTTTCATAGTGAAGATAAGCTGATTGAGGCTCAGAGAATCAGTGAGAGAACTAATTTTGATGTGGAGATGATGTTAGAGACCGGATTTTGTTCGGGAATTGAGAACTATTCAAGACATTTAGAGGGAAGAGCTCCGGGAGCAACACCTTGTACGCTGATGGATTATTTTCCTGATGATTTTCTTATTATAGTTGATGAGTCGCACATTACAATACCGCAGGTAAGGGGAATGTATTTTGGCGACAGGTCAAGAAAGAATAATCTGGTTAATTACGGATTCAGACTTCCGTCTGCTCTTGACAACAGACCACTGAATTTCGATGAATTTGAGAGTAAGATTAACCAGATGATGTTTGTATCAGCAACTCCTTCGGAATATGAAGAGGAGCATGAGCTTGCCAGAGTGGAGCAGATTATAAGACCAACGGGACTTCTTGATCCGGTTGTAAGCGTGCGACCGGTTGAGGGTCAGATAGATGACCTTATTTCCGAGGTGAATAGAGAGGTTGCCAATCATAATAAAGTGTTAATTACTACCCTTACCAAGCGTATGGCAGAGGATTTAACTGCGTACATGAAGGAAGTGGGAATAAGAGTCAGATATCTTCATTCTGACATAGATACCCTTGAAAGAGCCGAGATTATTAGAGATATGAGAATGGATGTTTTTGACGTTCTTGTAGGAATTAATCTTTTGAGAGAAGGACTTGATATTCCGGAGATAACACTTGTTGCAATCCTTGATGCAGATAAGGAAGGCTTCCTTCGTTCGGAAACTTCTCTTATACAGACTATTGGTCGTGCAGCCCGTAATTCAGACGGACATGTTATTATGTATGCCGATGTGATGACGGATTCCATGAAGAAGGCAATCAGTGAAACAAAGAGACGTCGTAAGATACAGCAGGAGTACAATGATGCCAATGGAATTACTCCTACAACAATCAAGAAGGCGGTAAGAGACCTTATTGCCATATCCAAGGCAGCTGGTAAGGAGAAAGCCGGTTTCCATAAGGATATTGAATCCATGGACGACAGAGAACTTGAGAAGCTTATTAAGGAACTTAATAAGAAGATGCATAGAGCGGCTGCAGAACTTAATTTTGAAGAGGCCGCGGCAATTAGAGACAGAATCACAGAAATAAGAAGGATTATGGATGATAATGGATAAGAAGCATTATATTAAAATAAGAGGTGCATGTGAACATAATCTGAAGAATATCGATGTTGATATTCCAAGAGATTCCTTTACCGTACTTACGGGACTTAGTGGTTCAGGTAAGTCATCACTTGCATTTGATACAATTTATGCAGAGGGACAGCGAAGATACATGGAATCACTGTCTTCCTATGCGAGACAGTTTTTGGGACAGATGGAGAAGCCTACGGTTGAGAGTATCGAAGGTCTTTCACCGGCAATTTCAATAGACCAGAAATCCACTAACCGCAATCCACGTTCTACAGTTGGAACAGTTACGGAAATATATGATTATCTCCGACTTTTATACGCAAGAATAGGTGTTCCGCACTGTCCAAAATGTGGAAAGGAAATACACAGACAGACCATAGACCAGATGACGGACCAGATACTTTCCTTACCTGAGCGTACCAAGTTTCAGATACTTGCACCTGTAGTAAGAGGACGAAAGGGTATGCATGAGAAGGTGTTTGAACAGGCGAGAAAGAGCGGTTATGTAAGGGTGTGTGTTGATGGCAGTGTGTATGAGCTTTCAGAAGAGATTTCATTGGAGAAGAACATTAAGCACAACATAGAGATTGTAGTAGACCGTCTCGTAGTCAAAGAAGGTATAGAATCAAGACTTACTGAATCTATTGAGAATGCCATGAATCTGTCAGATGGATTAATGATTGTTGATGTAATAGGTGGTGAACCTATGAATTTCAGTATGAATTTTGCCTGTCCTGACTGTGGTATAAGTGTTGAAGAAGTAGAGCCTAGAAGCTTTTCTTTTAATAATCCATTTGGCGCCTGTCCGGTATGTGTTGGACTTGGTTATAAGATGGAATTTGATCCGGAACTTCTTATTTCAGACAGAAATCTTAGTATCGGAGAAGGGGCAATCAGCTGCATCGGATGGCAGTCAAGCAGTGAGAAGGGAAGTTTTACTAATGCAATCCTTGTGGCTCTTGGAAAGGAATATGGTTTTTCTCTTGATACTCCGTTTAATGAACTGTCAAAAGAAGTTCAGGATATGATTATATATGGTCCAAGCCGTTCCGTTAAGGTTCATTATCAGGGACAGCGAGGAGTAGGTGTATATGATATTGTATTTGAAGGCCTTATTAACAATATGCATAAGCGATACAGAGAGACTGCCTCAGATGTTATGAAGCAGGAATATGAATCCTATATGCAGATTACTCCATGTGATGAGTGTAAGGGGCAGCGTCTTAAGAAAAGCTCCCTTGCAGTTACTGTTGGAGAGAAGAATATATATCAGGTGACAGAGATGTCTGTTGTTCAGTTACAGGATTATTTTGAGCAGCTTGAACTGACTGAAATGCAGCATAAGATAGGCGACCAGATACTTAAGGAAATTAAAGCAAGAATAGGTTTCCTTAATAATGTTGGTCTTGATTATCTTACACTTGCAAGAGCAACAGGAACTCTCTCAGGAGGAGAAGCACAGCGTATCAGGCTTGCCACACAGATTGGTTCAGGGCTTGTAGGTGTTGCGTATATTCTTGATGAACCAAGTATTGGTCTTCACCAGCGAGATAATGACAAATTACTTGCGGCGCTTAAGAGATTAAGAGACTTGGGGAACACTCTGATTGTTGTTGAACATGATGAGGATACAATGAGGGCTGCCGATTATATAGTGGATATAGGACCGGCAGCAGGTGAGCACGGAGGTCAGGTTATCGCAACAGGTACTGCTGAAGATATAATGAAATCGGCTGATTCAATTACAGGGGCATACCTTAGCGGAAGACTTAGTATTCCTGTTCCGCAGGTTAGAAGAGTACCTACAGGATGGATTACGGTTAAAGGTGCCAGACAGAACAATCTGAAGAATATTAATGTGGATATTCCACTTGGTGTAATGACCTGCGTTACAGGGGTATCAGGCTCGGGTAAAAGTTCTCTTGTTAATGAGATTTTGTACAAAAGACTGGCAAGAGACTTAAACAGAGCAAGATGTATTCCAGGTCAGCATAAAGCCATTGAGGGAATGGAACAATTAGATAAGGTTATTGATATTGACCAGTCTCCGATTGGAAGAACGCCAAGGTCCAACCCTGCCACATATACAGGGGTGTTTGACTTGATAAGAGATCTTTTTGCGGAAACGGCTGATGCCAAGGCAAAGGGATACAAGAAAGGTCGTTTCAGCTTTAATGTGAAGGGTGGGAGATGTGAAGCCTGCTCCGGTGACGGTATTTTGAAAATAGAGATGCATTTCCTTCCGGATGTATATGTTCCATGTGAGGTGTGTCAGGGCAAGAGATATAACAGAGAAACTCTTGAAATTAAATATAAAGGGAAGTCGATATACGACGTTCTTAACATGACAGTTGAAGAGGCAGTTAAGTTTTTTGAAAACATTCCAACTATCAGAAATAAGATTCAGACATTGTATGATGTGGGACTTTCTTATATTCGTCTTGGACAGCCATCAACAGAGCTTTCAGGAGGAGAGGCACAGCGTATCAAGCTGGCAACGGAGCTCAGTAAGAGAAGTACGGGTAAGACCATATATATTTTGGACGAGCCTACTACCGGACTTCATTTTGCTGATGTTCATAAACTGGTAGATATCCTGCATAAACTTACTGAAACGGGCAATACGGTTGTGGTTATTGAACATAATCTTGATGTTATTAAGACTGCGGATTATATTATAGATATAGGACCTGAAGGTGGGGACAGAGGTGGAACGGTAATTGCAAAAGGAACACCTGAGGAGGTTGCTGCTAACTCTTCGTCATACACAGGACAATATGTAAAGAAATATTTGTAAGAGAAAGGAATTGTTGATATGGGATTTGCAGAATCATTTCAGATCTGGTTTTTAGTATTGATAGGAATAGGCGTAATAATTTCGTCAATTGGGTTTGTTAAATTTATATGGTTCATTTCTATCGGATATGGTTTTTCTGTTGCAGGAATGGGAGTGGGTATGCTGATTATTTTCAGAAATTCTCTTACCATCGGAACCACACTTGCGTGTATCCTGTTTATAGTATACGGATGCAGACTTGGTGGATATCTTGCTATAAGGGAACTTAAAAGTACTGCATACAAGAATCATATGAAGAGTGAGATTAAGGATAAGAATTCAATAAAGGTTGGAGCTATGATTGCTACATGGCTCGGATGTGCTCTTTTATATGCGTTACAGGTATCTGCAGTATATTTCAGGCTTTCAAGAGGAATGGGAACGGATGTGACTTGTATTGTAGGTGTGGCAATTATGGCACTTGGAATATTTACTGAGTCTCTGGCTGATTTTCAGAAGAGTCGTTCCAAGAAGAAGAATCCTACAAGGTTCTGTGATACGGGTCTTTACAGAATTGTGCGTTGTCCTAATTATCTTGGTGAGATACTTTTCTGGACAGGAGTTTTTGTATCGGGTACAACTGCAATGTCAGGTCCGTGGCAGTGGATTTCAGCATTAACCGGATATCTGTGTATTGTGTACATAATGTTTGGCGGAGCAAGAAGACTTGAAATCAGACAGAACAAGAATTATGGTGCTGACGAAGAATATCAGAGATATGTTAAGAAGACACCTATTATTATTCCGTTGATACCTTTATACAGCGTTGAAAAGCATAAATGGCTTGTAGGCTAGAACAAATGGAGGAGTCCGTTAAGGATTCCTCCATTTCTCTATTCTGTAACAACAACATTGTTAATCTGTGCAGTGCTTAAATCTGCCATTTTATCTGGGATTTCCGCAAGTGAATCGCTTACATTCTGATTAAGCTCATTCATCTTTTCACGAAAAGCAGCTTCTTCATCTTCATCCCACATAGATTCTTTTTCCTCACGCTTTGCCTGTTGTGCCATTGCCTGTGCAGATTTGGCAAGCTGGTACATCTTAGGATCATAGGCGATTAGCTTTTCTTCATCAGATGCCGGAACGATGTCTCCGTTGCACATGCTTCTGAATACGGCAAGTATTTTTGCCATATCTTCTCCTGCTTTTTTAATCGCCTCATCCTGTGATTTGCAGGACTCCATCTGTACCTGGGCGAAAAGATATTCACTGTATTTCTCTCTATCCTTTTGCATCTGCTTACTTGCTTTTTCAGTAAGAAGGACCTGATTGCCGTCTTTCATTGTTACAAGTCTGTTGTTAGGAATATCCTCGGTCGGTGTTCCTTCGGGAAGTGGAGTGGCTTCGTATTTGTGTATATAACCTGATAAATTACCTACTGATAAACTCATATAATAATACCTCCTTGTATATTTTGAATCCATTCATTTATATATCGGCAAGAATGACAGGAAATATAACCTCAATTACCAATCGTTCATCAGCCTTTAATGTAGATAATGAAACACCACAGTACTTTGCGAATTGAAGAAATATATTACTTGTCATTTTTGCAGGTAGTATGGTAAAATATACAAGTTATTATGTTTACCAATAAGGAGGAAACAATGGATAAAACAGCGATAGCAGTTTTGATAACCATTTTTGTGTATTTGGCAGCAATGGTTATTATAGGAATTAAATATTCTAAGAAAAACAAATCAGCAGATGATTTTTATCTTGGAGGAAGAAAATTGGGACCGCTTGTTACGGCAATGAGTGCTGAGGCAAGTGATATGAGTAGCTGGTTGCTTATGGGACTTCCGGGTGTCGCATATCTTACAGGTATTGCAGAAGCATTCTGGACAGCACTTGGACTTGCAATTGGTACATGGGTCAATTGGTTTATTGTATCAAAGCGTATTAGAAGATACAGCCAGAAGATTGATGCGATTACAATTCCGGATTTCTTTTCAAAGAGATATAAGGACAATAAAAATTTATTAAGCTTTGTGGCAGCACTTGTTATCTTGGTGTTTTTTATTCCTTATACAGCCAGTGGATTTGCTGCCTGCGGAAAATTGTTCAGGTCGCTTTTTGATGTAGATTATCATCAGGCAATGATTATCTGTGCAGTTATTATTGTTGTGTATACAACACTTGGAGGTTTTATTGCAGCATCAACAACTGACTTTATTCAGAGTATTGTTATGACATTTGCACTGGTGGTTGTGCTTGGGTTTGGAACGGTTAAAGCAGGAGGATTTGGTGCAGTAGTTGATAATGCTAAGAATCTTGCCGGTTACTTATCTGTAAAAGATGTGTTTGACCCGATAACCGGAACATCGGCCTCATACGGAGGTGCGTTGGCAATAATTTCAACGCTTGCCTGGGGTCTTGGATATTTTGGTATGCCACATATTCTTCTTAGATTTATGGCTATTGAAGATGAGAAGAAACTTACATTATCACGTAGAGTTGCAACTGTATGGGTTGTAATTTCAATGGGACTTTCAATCATAATTGGTATGGTTGGTCTTGGAATGACTAAGGCAGGAGTGCTTCCTTCATTACAGGGTGCTAATTCAGAAACTGTAATAGTAGAGATTTCTAATGTACTCCGTTCTAATGGAATATTACCGGCGATAGTGGCAGGTCTTATTCTTGCAGGTATTTTGGCAGCTACTATGTCTACTGCAGATAGTCAGCTTCTTGCAGCCTCATCAAGTGTTTCACAGAACCTTGTGACAGATTTCTTTGGGATTAAGATGAGTAATAAGGTATCGGTTATTGTAGCCAGAGCTACGGTAGTAGTTATAAGTATAATTTCAGTATTCCTTGCATGGAATCCTGATTCGAGTGTGTTTAAGATTGTAAGCTTTGCATGGGCGGGCTTCGGTGCTGCATTTGGACCGGTTGTACTTCTTGCATTGTTCTGGAAGCGAAGCAATATGGCAGGAGCACTTGCAGGTATGATAACAGGTGGTGTGATGGTATTCCTGTGGAAGTATGTTATCAGCGATTTGGGCGGAGCTTTCGCAATATACGAACTTCTTCCAGCATTCGTACTTGCATTAATCGTTAATGTGGTAGTAAGCCTTTGTACAAAAGCTCCTGATAAGGAAATTCAGGATATTTTTGATGAAGTTAAGAATCCTGTAGTTGAAGAAGCAGCAGAAAATATGTAAAAAGATACAGATGCGAAGATATTAAGTATTTTCGCATCTTTTTTTGCCTTAATTACTTATAATTATTGAAAACAGTGGCAAAAAGTGTTAAAATCTTAGTACTAATATACTATAAGAAGGTGCAATGCATGGAATACAGAATGGAATATAATATTGCTGCCATTATTATTTGTATGATAATTTTGACGACACATATATTAAAGCGAAAGACTAAGGAAAGCTATAATTTATTTTTTACAATATTTGTTGCGTTTACAATAATTGGATCGGTTCTGGATATTGCTTCAACAATTGGCAATATGAACAGAGGTATTATAGGAATATTTTGGCTTAATGTACTTAATTACAGTTTCTTTCTTATGTTGAGTGTGCCAACTTTTTTCTTTCTTTTGTATACGGTTCATCTGGCTAAAGACAGTATAAAAAATGTATCAGTTTTGCAGAAGATTCTGATTTTTTTACCAATAGCTATTGCTACGCTTGTTGTAGCATCTAATCCGTGGACTAAGTCTGTATTTCAGTATGTTGACGGTGAATATGCAAGAGGTAATTATCAGATAATTATATATGCGGTTAATTTTTTCTATACTGCTTTTGCCGCATATTTTGTTGTAACAGCCAAGGAAAGTATTAAGAAATCTAATAAGATATATGTCTGTCTGTGTCTTGCTATTGCTATTTTTGCGGCAGTGCTGCAGGCTTTTGTGCCGGAGCTTCTATTACAGTTCTTTGGTATGGCATTTGGAGAACTTGTTATTCTCCTTAATGTACAGAAGACGGATGAATATGTTAATCCGGAGTTGGATATTTTCAATAAAAGAATATTTCTCAAAATTGTTAAGCAGGATTTAAGGGCAGGCAAGAAAATACATCTGTTGATTCTTCAGCTGGAAGAACTTGATTTTATTATGGAAAATTTGGGTACAGAGAGCAGAAGTCAGCTTTTGAAGCAGATTGCGTCGTTCCTTAATAAGCTTACTAAGTGTAATGCATATTATTTTGGTAGTGGAACCTTCGTAATTCTTGAGGAGGATGACGATAAGAATAGAATTCAGGTATACGAGGAGACGATTAGAGAAAGCTTCAGGGGTAAATGGACTGTTGCAGGTATGGAACTCAGTGTCAATTACAAAATGATGTACGCGTCTATGCCGGATGAAATATGGGATGTGCCGGGATTTTACTATGCTAATAACAAGATGCGAAGCATGGCTCCGGATAAGGATCATATGATTCATGTTGAGGATATTGATTTTAAGGATTCGAAACGTTTATCTGAAACAGAGAAGGTTATTAAGAGAGCAATTGATAACGATTATTTTCAAATATATTATCAACCAATATATTCGGTTGAAGAGAAGAAAATTGTGTCTGCGGAAGCGCTTATCCGACTTATTGATCCGGAGGTGGGATTTGTATCACCGGGAGAATTTATCCCTATAGCTGAGAAGAACGGTATGATTCTTCGAATTGGGGATATGGTATTTGAAAAGGTGTTTAAGTTCCTGGCATCTAATGATGTTCAAAGTATGGGTGTTAATTATGTAGAGATTAATCTTTCGGTTGTTCAGTGCATGCAGCGAGAACTTGCAGATAATGTCCTTAATATGATGAAGGAATATGGTGTTTCTGAGAATATGATTAATCTTGAAATTACTGAAACAGCAGTTGCGGATTCGCCTAAAACACTTCTTGACAATATGAATGTACTTGGAAATAAAGGCATTTCTTTTGCTATGGACGATTTTGGTACGGGATATTCCAATATTAGTGCTTTGATGTCACTTCCTTTGGATATTATTAAGTTTGACAAATCTATTATTGATATGGCTTCAAGCAGTGCTCAGGGATACAAGGTTCTTGAGAGCTCCGTAACCATGGTTAAGAAATTGGGTAACCAGATAGTAGCCGAGGGTATTGAAGAGGCTTCTCAGGTTGATATGATGAGGGAGTTAGGAATAGATTACATTCAGGGTTATTATTTTTCAAAACCATTGCCACAGGATGACTTTATTAAGTTTGTTATGGACTTTAATAAGATTAACAAAGGATAGATTTAATGAAAATAAAGCTGAGCGATTATTTTAAACAATCCAATGAAAAAGATATTGTTGCCAATAAATACGTATTCAGATGTCTTACATGTGAGCAAATTGTTGTATTCATTGTATTACTATTGTGTTTTGCCAAGATTTTTCTTGTTAATAAGAGTGTTACAATAATTTGTACACTGATGTGCAGTGCCGTATATCTGTTGGCGGTTCCGGTTAGAGTATTTGCGGATATGTCTAAGAAATGGGTCAAATATTATCTGCTTCTGATAGAGGTTATCTGGATTACAATTGTAAGTACAATGATGACATTTCATGCCATACTTGCCTGTGTAATGCCAATTGTTAGTGCGGCAATGTTCAGTTCTAGAAAAACATCTGTATATACATATGTACTGATGGTTATTAGTACTATTGTGAGTGTGTTTGTAGGGTATCGTTACGGGATATGCGACACTAATATGGTATTACTTTCCGGAGAACCATTATCTTATTATGTAAATGAATATAATGAATTTACATTGAACACTATCAACAATCAGGAGATATATTCCTTGTCTTTGTTTTTTGTTTTACCAAGGTGTATAATACTTGCTGCATATGTTGTAGTGTGTAATTCGATTACTAAGGTGTTGAATAAGAATATTGACTATGCTCACAGAATGGAGGTTATTGCGGAAAAAGACGGAATGACAGGTTTGTTCAATAGGAGTAAGTACCTACAGATGAGCGAAGAAGTATATAAGAAAATGGACAGACTTGGCGTAATTTTCTGGGATATTAATTTCTTGAAAAAAATTAACGATTCACGGGGGCATGAGTTGGGAGATAAGCTTATATGCACTGTCGCAGACAGTTTTAAGGGGATATCCAGAGAAAAAGAGTTTGTATATAGGATTGGTGGAGATGAATTTGTAATGGTTATGCCGGGAGCTGATGAGGGTGGTGTGCTCAATAAGATATCAGAATGGAAGGAATTTCTTGAAGATGTTCAAGAAAGTACAGATATTCCTCTTTCTGTATCTGTAGGATATGCATTTGGTAAGGGTGCCGATTTTGATGTGCTTACCAAAGAAGCTGACAAAATGATGTACGAGAACAAGAAGATAATGCACGACATGGCAGATTTAGGGCATGTTTCGCCTGATTAGGAACGGTCTATATATTTTCGATACCATTTATGGGCTTCATCCCGATATTTGTTTGCAATATCCATAAGATTATCGTATTGTAACTTAATATTATCAATAATTGCATCTTTTTCCTTCAGCAATTCTTCATAGGCGGAGGTAAGAGATGCATCTTTTTGTGCAAAGTCAATTTCTAAAGGAGAGTTCTTAAGGTAAAAGAGTTTTGGCATATATTTATTGTCGGCAGGGGTGTATAAGGAATAGGTAAGCAAAAATACACCATCATGAATGGATATGTGAGGAGCAACAAATAGTGAGCCATCAACTGAAGAAATATCATAAAGATTAACGGAGCTTAAGGTGTTTTTTATTGACAGTCTGTTGTCTGTATTGATATATGCATAATAAATTATGTTGTTGTGCGAGCAATAAGATAGGTCTGACAGAAAGTCTGTGGCGAGTGTTGTTTGGGATGTGAATGGTCCTGAAACAAATGGCCTCGAAATTATGTTATTGTTGTGGGCGTAGAGGTAGTATTTTTCCATAAATAATCCCTTTTTTGTTTATGTATATGGTGGCAACCCTTAATTTAGAACATATAATATACTAAATAAAATAGAAGGAAATGATGATATGGCAAAATGCAAATCAGGCAAATGCGGATGCAGAACAAGAGTGGTAAGCGATGCTGTCAACAGCATTAACAAGCAGGGATGTTTTGATATTTGCAAAAATCCAATCTGTGGCTCACCGGATTATCTTGGAATATTTGCACCTCTGATTTACGACGAGATAGGAATTAACTTATGTACTACATTTGATCTGGGTATTGATATACCTTTAAACTATCCGACAGCAACTAATATTTCAGCCCAGGTAATTGATGTGGGATACGAATACGGCGACGGAAATGTTGATGTTTCACCTATTTCCGGAAGACCTAACTGTTATTCGGTTGTACTTGCTAATCTATCAGTTACGTTTGCTATTAACGTCTATGACGCTAACTGCAGACTTCTTGACACAATATACACAACTGTTCTTTATCTTCCTACCGATACGACATCACCTACTTATGATGAAGATACTAACCCAGCTTCTGTAGAATTGGAAATTTTTGCTCCATACGGAGTATCATATAACGAGGGTGCTGAAGCAGGAACGTATACCTATGCTCTTAACAATATTGCTTTCTTGTCCGCAGACAATTATGTCAGACAGGGAATCAACTTATATACCATTCCTAAGGTTCTGAACTTTGATGAAGATGACAGCACCGCAACTATTGGTATTACCCTTGTGCTGCAGAGTCTCTATTTCTCAGGTTACAGAGTTCCGAGTGCGGGAAAAATCAACATCCCTAAAGGCTGCATTCTCCCGGCTGATGAATCAGCTTGCATGAAGTTCGTTGCAGGTGAACTTTTGGATCTTGCAATCAAACCATTGGACCTTGGCGAACCCAACTATGAGGAATGTCTGAAGAAAGAATGTACCAGAGATTGCCAAAATGATTGCATAACGGATATAGATATTGATTAAGTTCCATAAGAATCAGGTGGTGGCCGTTATGACCACCACTTATTTGTAAATTTGTGGTATTAAACCAATGGAAAATATGTTATAATATAATTGAAGAAAAGTACGTGAAAATGCAATGCGAAGGAGGTATTGTTATGGGTGATAAATATATCAGAGCGTCTATTGAGGTGGAAGCGGTTAAGTATGAACAGGGAAAAGGGCTTGAGGATGGATTTAAGTTCTGGAAGGATGTTCTTACAAGTGGATGGGTCCTCACAGAGGGACTTGTTAAGATTACAAGACCTGACGGAGCAGTTGTGTGTCCTTTTGTTCACAACCGCAGAGGTATCGTGTTCATACGTGAGGGAGACTACATAATAATTGAAGATGGCAACCAGAAACATTGCTGCGGAGAGGACAAATTCAACAACCGTTATAAAAAATTATAATTTTTTAAAAAAAATACTTTTTTCTCGGATTATTTTGTACTATAATCAGTAATGGTTATAAGCCAAAATATTAATTACGAGGAGAACGACAATGAAACAGGACATGATTGTAATTCTTGATTTAGGAAGTACAGAGAACACAACTTTAGCCAGACAGATTCGTGATATGGGTGTATACAGCGAGATTCATCCACATGATATCACAGTTGAGGAACTTAACGCATTGAATAATGTTAAGGGCGTTATCCTTAATGGTGGCGAGAATCGTGTTGTAGATGGCGAGGCAGTTGATGTAAGACCTGAGATATATACTTGCGGATACCCACTTATTTCCATCGACCATCCTACAAGCAAATGTGATGTTAAATATGACACTTTGCCGGATGCAGATACTTTGAAGGCATATTTATTTGACACTTGTAAGGCAGAAGCTAACTGGAACATGAAGAATTTCATCGAGGACCAGATTGAACTTGTACGTCGTCAGGTAGGAGATAAGAAGGTTCTTCTTGCACTTTCAGGTGGTGTTGATTCATCTGTAGTTGCAGCACTTCTTATCAAGGCTATCGGTAAGCAGTTAGTATGCGTTCATGTTAATCACGGACTTATGCGCAAGAATGAGTCAGAGAGTGTTGTTGAAGTTTTTAGAAATAAATTAGATGCTAATCTTGTATACGTTGACGCTACTGAGCGTTTCCTTACTAAGCTTGAGAACGTAGCAGATCCTGAGCAGAAGCGTAAGATTATCGGCGGCGAATTTATTCGTGTATTCGAAGAAGAGGCAAGAAAGCTTGAGGGTATTGATTTCCTTGGACAGGGTACTATCTACCCAGACATCATCGAAAGTGGTACCAAGACTGCTAAATGTGTTAAGTCACATCACAACGTAGGCGGTCTCCCAGAGGATCTTCAGTTTGAGCTTGTTGAACCTCTTGCACAGCTTTTCAAGGATGAGGTTCGTGCCTGCGGTATCGAACTTGGACTCCCAGAGGAAATGGTATATCGTCAGCCATTCCCAGGTCCTGGACTTGGTGTGCGTTGCCTTGGAGCAATCACTCGTGAACGTCTTGAAGCGCTTCGTGAGGCTGACGCAATCCTTCGTGATGAATTTGCCAAAGCAGGTCTCGACAAGAAGGTATGGCAGTACTTCACAGTAGTACCTGATTTCAAGGCTGTTGGTGTAAGAGATAACGCAAGAAGCATGGGATACATGGTAGTTATCCGTGCGGTTAACACAATTGATGCCATGACAGCTTCAATTGAGAGAATTGATTACGACATTTTGGAGAAAATCGCAGACAGAATTACTGCTGAGGTTCCAAGTGTTAACAGAGTATGCTACGAGCTGACTAAGAAGCCTGTGGCGACGATAGAGTTCGAGTAAGCAATGAGCCGTGTACGGTAAGAGATAAAAGTAGTCTCAAAAGGGCATTTATGTTCTTTTGAGGCTATTTTTGTCTCTTGGAGTGTGGGGCGAATGCCCACATGAGGATGAAGCGAAGCGGAATCCGAATGAGTACACGGCGGAGTGAATGGGTTACGCAAGCGTGCTTGTGGTTTGGCGCTCTTATTTTGTTTTCAGATTATTTGCAGGACTGCTCGAAGGACAGGGGGATGACATGGGCTTATACGGCGACAGCTGTCATGAGCGGAACGAAGTGGAGCGAATGAGGCATGACACGAGTTTATTGAAAGGGAATCTTAGTTGTGCTATTCTTAAGTAAGAAATTAGATAAAATATTAACGGAGAATACAGCATGAATAAGCAAACTTTTGATATGAATAAGGTGTATTTATTATTAGATGCTTACAAAGCAGGTTTGCTTGGTGGCGAAAAAATGCCGGAAGATGAAAATCCGGTATTAGATAAATCGTCAAAGGAAAACTATTTATATTTTACACTGCCTATGGCTCTGAATTATCAGAGAAACTCATATATGCTATGGGAAAGTGCCAATAAAACCTATAACGATATTGATACAGCAGATGTATTTGACACAAAGACTGTAGTGGCTATGGATGAACAGATATTAAGAGAAAAACTGGTTAGGTATAAAGTGGCATTGCAACCTAATAAGCAGCCAATTATTTGGAGAACTATATGCGAAACCATAGAAAATGAATTTCAAGGCGATATTCGCCTGTTATTTAGTGAAAATGATTATTCAGTGCAGAAGATTAAAAAATATATTGCACAGAATAAAAAGAATTTTCCATATCTGGGTGGTAATAAGATTTGTAATTATTGGTTGTATGTGATGGAACAATATACGGATGTTAAGTTTGTTGACAGAGAGAATATAACTGTGGCACCTGATACACATGTGATTCAGGCAAGCGAAAGACTTGGTATTATTTCGTCTGAAGAAGCAACTAGGGGTAATGTGCAGGAAATAGTGGCAAGTAGATGGCAGGAAATTTTGAAAGGTACAGATTTAGTACCTATAGATGTTCATACGCCGATGTGGCTGTGGAGCAGAGGAAAGTTTAGTGTGGAAATTTAGGAGATGAAAAATGGTTACGATAGAAAAAGCACTGAAAGAAGATTTAAAGAAAATTCTTGAATTACAATATTTGGCATATCAAAGTGAAGCTAAATTATTTGGGAATATGGATATTCCTCCCTTAAAACAAACGATAGAGGAAGTATACGATGAATTTAATAAGGGTGTTATTTTAAAAGCAACAGATGAAAAAGGTGTTATTGTAGGTTCAGTTAGAGCATACCAAGATGCAGGAACAGTTTATATTGGAAAATTAATGGTTCATCCTGATATGCAAAATAAAGGGATTGGAACAAGGCTTCTTTTAGAAATTGAGAATGTGTATCCAAATCAAAGATTTGAGATGTTTACTAGCACAAGAAGCGTTAAAAATATAAAACTTTATGAAAAATTAGGATACGAAATATTCAAAGAGGAAAGAGTGTCTAAGGAATTGCAGTTTGTGTATATGCAAAAAGGACAAACTATGTATAAAAGTTGCTGATATAAAAATTTGTTTTATACAAATTTATAAGAACTAGCTAAATTCTCCCCCCCGAACTTGAAGAACAATTAATTCAACGTATTCATCCCATCCACATAATCTTGTAAGCCATTTACCATTGAAATAATATCCAGTTATGATATGATAAGTAAAAATCACATGTTGCAGGAAGGAAATGCCTGTAAAAAGGCACAGACAAAGTAATAAAATGAGATACCAAATTAAGCACGCACTTGTACAATATGCGGCAGATACAATATTAGAGGATGTGAATTTTGAGGTTCATGATAACGAAAAAATAGCAATTGTGGGAAGAAATGGTTGTGGCAAAACCACACTTTTGAAACTTATCGCAGGAGATATTCGGATGAATAATCTGGATAGTGACGAAGAATGCGGTATCGTAATGGCAGGAAAGCAGGAGATTGGCTTCCTGCGACAAATCAGTTTTCCAGATGGTGAAGTGACGGTGGAGGAAGAAATAAAGAAAACCTTTGCACCGGTGTTTGCTTGTGAAAAGCGTATGACAGAGTTAGAGGAACTTATGCAGGAAGAGGGAGAAAGTCCGGCTCTGTTTGGAGAGTATGATTTTTTACAGAAGAAGATGGAAGCCTTGCAAGGATATACTTGGAAAAGGGATATGGAAGTCATGTTCCAACAGTTTGGGTTTGCGTTAGAGGATTTGCAAAGACCTATCGGAAGTTTTTCGGGCGGACAACAGACCAAGGTGGCGTTTATTAAACTTTTGCTAAGCAGGCCTGATATTATGCTTCTGGATGAGCCTACCAACCACTTGGATTTGCCTACCATTGAATGGCTGGAAAATTATCTGAGAAGTTATGATAAAGCAGTGGTGATTGTTTCTCATGACAGAATGTTTTTGGACCGGATTATTGA
Source organism: Butyrivibrio sp. (assembly GCA_045542375.1). Classification (GTDB taxonomy): domain Bacteria; phylum Bacillota; class Clostridia; order Lachnospirales; family Lachnospiraceae; genus Eshraghiella. The sequence goes on along the minus strand of JAZQKW010000175.1, from coordinate 913 downwards.
TGTAACTTATGAAATTGAGTATCATCGCATGAAACGATATCCGGGAAATTATTCCGCATTTCTCAAGCGCAAGGAAGAGGATTTGTTGAAGCAGGAAAAGGATTATGAACTTCAGCAGAAGGAAATCCAAAGGCTGACGGAGTGGATAGAAATGTGGAAAAACACGCCTACCAAGGTGGCGGCAACCCGCTCCAAAAGAATGGCTATTGAGCATATGGTAAAGATTGAAAAGCCCAGACGTTTTGATACCAAAACATTCCACATATTGTTTAAGCCAAGGATGGAGAGCTATTCGGATGTATTGATTGCCAAAAATCTGAAAATCGGTTATGACAGTGTGCTCAGTCAGGTCAATTTTCATTTGCGTAAAAAGGAACGCTTGGCGATTTTGGGTGAAAATGGTAAGGGAAAGTCCACTTTATTGAAAACGTTGGTAGAAATCGTACCTCCTTTGGGAGGAAGTTTTGTTATAGGACAGAATGTGGAATATGGATATTTTGACCAGCAAAAAGCAGTAGTGGATGATGCAGATCCCAATCAGCCCGTGCTGGAGAATTTTTGGGAAGTGTATCCTAATTTAAAAAGAGAAGAAGTACGTAGTGCTTTGGGAAGCTTCTTGTTTTCCGGTGAGGAAGTGGGCAAACTTATGGGGCAGCTTTCCGGTGGAGAAAAAGTACGTCTGGCTCTTTGTAAGATGATGCAGACCAAACCTAATCTGCTGATATTGGATGAGCCTACTAATCATATGGATATTATGGGCAAGCAGGCATTGGAACAAATGTTGCAGGCATTTGAAGGCACAGTTCTTTTTGTGTCTCACGACAGGTATTTTATCAAGCAGGTGGCTACGGGGATTTTGGAGTTTGGCAAGAATAGTGTAACCCAATATGACTGCGGTTATGAGGAGTATTTG
>JAZQKW010000174.1:0-6108 GCA_045542375.1 Butyrivibrio sp. | reverse complement strand
TTTATGTCATCTGTGGAATTATGCGCAGATTATATGACGGAGGAAGAAGAGCGATTCAATGTATATTACAGAAGACTTGTTAAATATTATGATGAGTGCAGACTTAAGAAACTGGAATTTATCAAGACAGATGATATAGGCAAAATTGTGGTGTCTACGGCTAATACCAATATTAATGGTAGAGAGCTTGCACAGATGGTAAGGGACAGATGGCAGCTTGAACCGGAAATGGTGTCAGCTGAATATGTTATTTTTATGACATCTGTGTGTGATAGTGAAGAAGGTTTTATGCGACTGAAAACAGCCTTAGAGGACATTGATTCGGATATTGAATTAATGGAGAAAAATACTTTATACAGATGTGACAGACCTGAATTTTTTTGCAAAATTAATGAAGCTGAACAGTATGAGTCGAGAGATGTTAATATTGATGAAGCAAAAGGTCTTGTAAGCTATGATTTTATATATGCTTACCCACCGGGAATTCCGATTGTCGCTTCGGGAGAGATTATTAATTCAGGAATAATTGAATTACTTAAGGATTATGGCAGAGCGGGAGTTAAGCTTTGTGGAATAACATCGGACATGAAAGTCAGAGTGTGTATAACGGAAGGATAATAATATGGCAAAACTGTATGTTATAATGGGAAAAAGCTCCACCGGCAAGGATACGGTATACAGGAAAATTGTTGAGAAAACAGATGTCACAACAATTACGATGTACACTACCAGACCAATGAGAGTTGGAGAAACTGACGGAAGAGAATATTATTTTATAGATGAGGATGCTTTGGCAGAATTTGACAGGGACGGCAGAATCATCGAGCTTCGTGCATACAATACAGTGCATGGAATATGGAAATATCTTACGGTGGATGACGGTCAGATTAATCTTGAAACGGATAACAGATATCTTATAATTGCAACGTTAGAGGCGTATGAAAAATATCTGGCATATTATGGAAAAGATATTGTTGTGCCGATATATATAGAAGTGGATGATAGAACAAGAATTCACAGGGCACTTCAAAGAGAGGATGCAGAGGAACATCCTAAGTACAAGGAAATGTGCAGACGATTTATTGCCGATGAGGAGGATTTTTCAGAAGAAAAACTTCAAATGGCAGGAATTGACATAAGATATAGCAACTATGATTTGGATAACTGTGTTGATACTATCATAAAAAATATGCTATAATAAAGTGTTACAAGGAGGCTTATTATGGATATTAAAGTTAATGAAATTAAGAATACCGTTCCAGTTGATTCACAGACTACGCATAAAGCCTCTGATGGACAGTTCAAGTTTATGCTTGTAAGTAATATTGAGGAAAAGGACTTACAGAACAAGCTTAGTAACCTGATGCAACAGATAGATGCACAGGGAGAAAAGATTGCCAAGCATATGGATGTGGCGGATATGAAGCGCTACAGGTCTTTAGTTAAGGAATTTATGAACGAAGTGGTTAACCGCTCCCATGAATTTTCAAGAGAAAATTTTTTGGACAGACGTGGAAGACACAGAGTATATGGAATTGTTAAACTGGTGGACAAGAATCTGGATGATTTGGCAAGAGAACTTGTTAAGGATGAAAAGGATAATATGGAAATTCTTAACAAGGTAGGAGAGATTAAGGGTTTGCTTTTGGACATTTCAATATAAGGAGGGCACCATATGTCATTGTATGATAAAATAATTGGTCATGAGAATATTATAAGTCAGCTTAATATGGCAATAAGTATGAATAAGGTTAACCATGCTTATATTTTTAACGGTGCCGATGGAGCCGGTAAGAATATGTTGGCTAAAGCGTTTGCAGAGGCTCTTTTGTGTGAGAAGCAGGAAGAAAAGGGATGTGGAGAATGTCATTTTTGCAAGCAGACGGCAACGGGGAATAATCCGGACCTTATATATATAAAGCACGAGAAGCCGGCAAGTATCGGTATTGATGATGTAAGGGAGCAGCTTGTAGAGGATATACAGATTAAGCCGTACAATGGGCTTCGTAAGGTATATATAATAGACGAGGCAGAGAAGATGACTGTTCAGGCTCAGAATGGAATTTTGAAGACCATTGAGGAACCGCCGGAATACAGTGTAATTATATTTTTGACTAATAATGTGGATGTATTTTTACCTACAATTATTTCGAGGTGTATTACATTTAATCTTAAGCCGTTAAGAGAAAGTACCATAATGGAGTACCTTATTAAGGAGCATAAGATTCCGGATTATGAGGCTAAGGTATGTGCAGCATTTTCTCAGGGGTATCTTGGAAGAGCAGCTAAGCTGGTTGCTTTTGAGGATTTTAATGCCATTAAGGAAGAGGCATTGAGATTTGTACGCAACGTGCATACATATGAGGTGTATGATCTTGTGGATGAGATTAAGAGAATTACGGAATACAAGATAGGTATTAATGATTTTATAGATATTATTCAGATGTGGTACAGGGACGTTCTTTTGTTTAAGGTTACGAAGGACCCTAATAATCTGATATTTGGGGATGAGATTAATTTTATAAGAAAATCTGCAAGTCAGAGTTCTTATGAGGGAATTGAAACAATACTCAATAGCTGTGAAATTGCCAAGGCGAGAATTAAAGCGAATGTTAATTTTGAACTGGCTATGGAGCTTATGCTGTTGAACATCAAGGAGAATTAATATGACTAAAGTTATAGGCGTTAGATTTAGACAGGCGGGAAAGGTATACTATTTTGATCCGCTTGATATGGATATTAACCGTGGCGATAATGTTATTGTTGAAACGGCCAGAGGAGTGGAATACGGAAGAGTTGTTCTTGGAGTAAGGGAAATAGAAGATGACAAAATAATTTCGCCTTTAAAGCCGGTAACAAGAATTGCTACACCGGAGGATGCTGAGAAGGAACAGGAGAACCGAATTAAGGAAAAAGAGGCATTTAAGTTATGCCTTGAAAAGATACAGAAGCATGAATTAGAGATGAAGCTTATTGACGCAGAGTATACTTTTGACAATAACAAGCTACTCTTTTATTTTACGGCTGATGGAAGAATTGACTTCAGAGAGCTTGTAAAGGATCTTGCTTCAATATTCAGAACACGAATTGAATTAAGACAGATTGGTGTAAGAGATGAGACTAAAATCCTTGGAGGAATAGGTATATGTGGCAGAGTTCTTTGCTGTAATTCATATTTATCGGAATTTATTCCGGTATCGATTAAGATGGCAAAGGAACAGAACCTTTCATTGAATCCTAATAAGATTTCAGGTGTATGTGGAAGACTTATGTGCTGCCTTAAGAATGAACAGGATACCTATGAATACCTTAACAGTAAGCTTCCACAGGTGGGAGATATGGTTTCTACCAATGACGGACTTACAGGAGAAGTAATGAACGTCAATGTGTTAAGACAGCTTATTAAGGTTAAGGTTACCTTGGAGCATGATGAAAAGGATGTAAGAGAATACAAGGTATCTGAACTTAAATTTAAACCAAGAAAGAAACGCAATAATTATAATGATGACCTTAATGATAAGGAAATTAGGGCATTGGAAGAATTAGAGCGTAGGGAAGGAAAGTCAAAGTTAGATGACAATTAATTTGAATCCGGATGAACGACTGGACGATTTACAGAGAAACGGATATAAGCTGATTCAGAATACTAAGATATTCTGTTTTGGTATGGATGCAGTTCTTTTGTGTGCTTTTACCAGAGTTGAGAAGGGTGAAGAGGTGCTTGACCTTGGAACCGGAAATGGTGTAATTCCCATTCTTTTGAAGGGAAGAACTGAGGGAAAGCATTTTACGGGACTGGAAATTCAGGATGTTAATGTGAATCTTGCAAGAAGAAGTGTTCAATATAACCGGATTGAAGATGATGTTTTAATAGTACAGGGTGATATTAAAGAGGCTTCTAAGATTTTCGGAGGAGCTTCTTTTGATGTTGTAACAACTAATCCGCCGTATATGAATGAGAATCATGGTCTTAAGAATCCTGAGAGCCACAAGGCAATTGCAAGGCATGAAATTCTATGCACTCTTGAAGATGTAATAAGAGAAGGAACGAAGGTGTTAAAGCCGGGTGGACGTTTCAATATGATACATCGTCCGCACAGACTTGTTGAGATAATTGACCTTATGAAAAAATATAAAGTGGAGCCGAAGCGAATCCGCATGGTACATCCATTTGCAGACAAAGAGGCCAATATGGTTCTTATAGAGGGAATAAGGGGAGCTAAGCCAATGGTAAAAATAGAACCGCCACTGGTGATTTATGAATCCACCGGAGTATATACGGAAGAAGTTAAGAATTTGTATCAATAGGTGATTAGATGGAATCAGTTAGTATTGGAAAATTATATTTGTGCGCAACCCCAATCGGAAATCTTGAGGATATGCCGGTCAGAGCAATCAGGGTTATGAAGGAAGCGGACGTAATAGCGGCAGAGGACACAAGAAACAGCGTTAAGCTTATTAATCATTTTGAAATAGATACCCCGATGACCAGCTATCATGAATTCAATAAATATGATAAAGCGAGAATTCTTGTAGACAGGATGTTAGCCGGTGAGACTGTTGCACTTGTAACGGATGCCGGAACGCCCGGAATATCTGACCCGGGAGAGGAACTGGTAAAACAGTGTGTGGAGGCAGGAATAGAGGTTATATCGGTGCCTGGTCCTGCGGCTTGTATTAATGCGCTTATTATATCAGGGCTTCCCACAAGGAGGTTTGTATTTGAAGCTTTTTTGCCTGCTGATAAGAAGGAAAAGGCAGCAGTTCTTGAGGAACTTAAAAGAGAGACAAGAACCATGATTATATATGAAGCTCCTCACAGATTAATTAAGACTCTTACAGAACTTCAGGCTGTTCTTGGTGGTGACAGACCGGTTGCAGTATGTAAAGAACTTACGAAAAAACATGAGCAGGTATACAGGGGGACTTTGCAGTCAGCAATTGAATATTATACTGTCAATGAGTCAAAGGGTGAATATGTAATGGTCATCAAGGGGCTTGACAGAGAACAGCTGATTAGTGAGGAAAAAGAAGAGTGGCTTAAGCTTACTGTAGAGGAACATATGGAGTATTATATGAAGCAGGGAATTGAGAAAAAAGAAGCAATGAAGTTAGTTGCTAAGGATAGAGGGGTCTCAAAAAGAGACATCTATAATATGACCATAAATTGAAAAATTTTCTTAAAAAAATTTTTGCCAAATGGGTTGACAAACAGCCTGTTTGGCATTAAATTTATCAGTACATTCGAAAGACTTGCGGAGCTTCCGCATCTGCTCTCAATGAGGGCTCATAGTATCGATACGATTCGAATTATTTTCAAATTACAACTTAATAGTGAGGTATCATATGGCTAAGAAGAACAATGATATTTCTGTAGACACCTTAAAGGAACTTGTTAAGACCCACGGTGATGGAATAGTAACAGGTTATGTGCGTTTTAAAAAGGTAAAGGACTGCAAGGGCTATAAGGATGCAGAGGACAAGGCATCTCTAAAATTATCCCATATAGTAGGTGGCAGGCTTTTGCCTGGCAACAGATATGCAGCAGTTATAAGGTTTAAGGCAATATTTTTTATCTTACTTTTTTTATGTATGTTACCCATGATGACCTTATGGAAAAATGACAGCAAGGCAAAGACTAAGGAACCGGTACCGGTGGTAACGGAGGCGGGAGACACAATGGATATTCCGGGGTATGGAGATATTGCTTTGTATAGGGAAAGTGAAGGCGTATTGCTGTTTAATCCAAAGGATAATCCTTGCGGGCTTGTGTTCTGTATTTTTTCAGGGGATAAGAAGGTGTACGAGTCTAAAAGGGTTATGCCGGGAAAGGAAGTATGGGCAGATATTTACAAGGAATTTGATACTGGTGTTTACGAAATCGAAATTATTACAACAGGAGTGACGGAGGAAGGAGAATATCTTAATTCCGTCAGACAGACAATTAAACTTAAAATTATGGAGGAATAGTATGGGAAGAAAAATTTTAATGGTATTACTTATTACAATGTTAGTGTTTTCATTTAACAAAACCGTTCATGCGGGAAATATTACTACGGATGGAGGAAGCATAAGTGTTCCGGTAACATATACGGTGGAGAATACATC
>JAZQKW010000173.1:0-2039 GCA_045542375.1 Butyrivibrio sp. | reverse complement strand
CGGTAGTATCAACTCCTCCCAGAGCTATTACATTAGGTGCCAGAGCCAACTGATTAACATATTTGGTTGTTGCACTTTCACCGGATTCTACTTTCCCTGTTGCCACAGCAATCGGAACCTTTGATGACTTGACTAACTTATCCAGATTTCTTGAATTAGCATCATATTGTCCACTCAGGCTTGCACCACATGATAAATTGATAACATCCACATCATAATTCTTTATCAGATACTCACAAGATGAAACAAGATTACTTAATGTAAAGGACTCTCTAGTATATATGGTGCAATCAGGTGCCATTTTCTTAATTATTCCACATACCATTGTCGCATGTTCTGTATATGTTGATAAGGCATCAGTATTAACCATATTCGCTGCATCACTTCCCATTTGGCTGGTTATAGGATGTCCTTTTTCAACTACTCCAACCCTTACTCCATTGCCTGTATAGCCTCCACTTACAGCTACGTCTCCATTAATAATCTGATATGTATTGTTTATGGATGCCATATCTTCTAACTCATAGGATGGGTCGTAATCCATATAGAGAACTTCATCCATGGTGGATATCTCTCTAATCTCCGCAGGTGTTAACATTACCTCTCTAATATAGGATGTTAGACTTCCTACATACCCGATTCTTTCTTCCTCGATACCTATATTCTTGATGAAAGCATCATTCTTATCAGTATAATGGTCTACAAGAATATCTATTCTTTCTCTTGATACCTTTCTTAATGAATCCATCTGTCTCTGCCATTGAACCGCGTATTCATTATCACTAAGCCCTGATATATCTGCAGACATAAGTGTTGCTTCCTCGGTTGAAAGCTCTGCTCTGTTTAAAGCAAGTCTGTCCACTTCTTCATAGTCAATATCATCCTTTAATTCAATGGCAACCGAAATCAAATCATCCTCTCCTGCATTCTTAAGTTCTTCCTTCAATGCATTGGATATTGTTGAATAACTTACAATATCATCACTGATAATAGGACCCTCCGTTATCATATCAGCATATATAGGTGCTATACCAACCGTTGCAATTAATATTACAGTTATTATTATTAATCTAATCTTGTTCATAAAATCCTCCGTCGTAATTTACTGTAATGTATTATGTTAAATCTCTTTCCTCATACTTATGTGGGACAACCCACTTCTTTCACATCATAATCATTCCATACTACTACCTCATCATCTCTAATAAGTACTGCTTCTCCTGTCCATCAACATATCTGACATCATAATCCTTCCATGCCTTAGCCTCATCATCTGAAACTGCAACAGTGATAATCCATCCTGCCATTCCACAGTCACCAATCTCGGCTCCGGTAGTCTCTGTAATCTCAAAGCATACCTTATTCCCATCCGTTACAATATCATATACGCCATATCGCGTTGAACAGGATCCAGCTAAATAGAATATAGCCATTAAAGTATTCTCTTCAAAGAACTTTTCATCATATTTTAAAGTATTAGCGTTGAAGGATTTAACCTCATCCCATGTTCTGTCGAGCTCCAGTTCTTCTGAATAAGTCAACTTGAATTCCTTAAGTTCCTCCATAGTATCGAACTTAATTATTTCAATGCCGTATCCCACAGCTTCAATTTTATTTTTATTCAATGCCAATGGTCTTAATGTAGCATCATTATCCCAAAGCGAAGCCGATATCGTATGGTCATATTTCTCCGTATCAATTTTAAGAACAGGTGGTCTCCTGCAGTCATAATAATCCATATATTCAACTTCTGGTCTAAGGGCTATTTCAAGTATCTCCTCCTTCGTAAGGTCCACTTTATGCATCTTTGGTTCCTTCCATGACATACGTCCGAATCTGCCCTCATCAATGCCTGTACTTTTGAGAAAATCCATACATTTATTCTCATAATACTCTTCGGTCCACTTACTCATTTCCCTATCAATTCTTTTCCTAGCTGCATTTCGCTTTTCTGCTTCTACTCCACTAATAACAACCCTATCATCTAACAGTGCCCGTTCTTCTGCTGTTATTTCTGCATTCTTTCTTGCTATCTTTTC
>JAZQKW010000172.1:0-41068 GCA_045542375.1 Butyrivibrio sp. | reverse complement strand
TGAGGCAGTTGATTGTCTTCCTAAGACCGCTTGGCCTCCGACTTAGGACAGTAGAATAACAGCTGGCGGACATACATACAATTATATTTGGGCGGAATATGAATATGAAGATGAAGATGAAGATGGAGAAGGATATATTATATCTATTACATATCCTGACGGCGAAGAGGTTGTTGTTAGGTATGCTGGAAATCTTGTTTCAAGTGAGGGACACCGACTTCAGGGAAAAGAATATGCAGATCCGCTTGATTTAGGAAGTATGATTAAATCTTATTTGAATACACAGAAAAAAACCCCGGTTCAAGTTCCGTTGATTATTGCCGGCATAGTTATGGCACTTCTCGGTGTTGTTATGATTGGAGCTCCTGAAATAGGATTTAAACTTAAATACTGGGAGATTAAAGGTGCAGAGCAGACTGAAACTTCTAAGGGTGTAAGCATAGCATTAGGAATAATAATGTGTATCATAGGTGTAATTATGGCACTTATAGGAATATTCTAACAAATTTATGAAAGTGGCAGGAATATATCCCGTCACTTTCTTATTATTTAAGTGCTTGACAGGAAATAATAGAGATGATAATATATGTTTAGCATTGTTATATAACATATAGAACAATAAGGAGGGAACATAATGAATATTCAGAAATTTACGCAGAAGTCGATAGAGACTATTCAGAGTTGTGAGAAATTAGCATACGAATATGGTAATCAGGAGTTGGATCTTGAACACCTTGCTTATGCGTTTATCAGAATTGATGACAGTCTGATAGCAGGTCTTCTTGAGAAGATGGGCATTAATCTTAAGGACTATTCCCGTTACTGTGAGAAGCTGCTTGATAAGAGAGTTAAGGTATCAGGAAATGTAGAGCTTAAGATAAGCCAGTCTCTCAACAAGGTGTTATTATGTGCAGAAGATGAAGCCAAGAAGATGGCAGACAGCTATGTGTCAGTTGAGCATCTTTTCCTTTCCATGATACAGTTTGCTAATGAGGGCGTACGCAAGCTTCTGACAGAGTTTAATATTACAAGAGATGGCTTTTTACAGGCGTTACAGTCTGTTAGAGGGAATAAGAACGTTACCTCGGATAATCCGGAGGCGACATATGATACTCTTGCAAAGTATGGAACAGACCTTGTTAAGAGAGCAAGAGAACAGAAGTTAGACCCTGTTATTGGAAGGGACAGTGAGATTCGTAATATAATTCGTATTTTATCCCGTAAGACCAAGAATAATCCTGTACTTATCGGTGAACCGGGTGTAGGTAAGACCGCTGTTGCAGAAGGCCTTGCGCAGAGAATTGTAAGAGGTGACGTACCGGAAGGATTGAAAGAGAAGACTGTGTTTTCTCTTGATATGGGAGCACTTTTAGCCGGGGCTAAGTATCGTGGAGAATTTGAAGAGAGACTTAAGTCGGTACTGGATGAGGTTAAGAAGAGCGAAGGCAGAATTATTCTGTTCATAGATGAACTTCATATAATTGTGGGAGCAGGTAAGACTGATGGTGCAATGGATGCTGGCAACATGCTTAAGCCAATGCTTGCAAGAGGAGAGCTTCATTGTATTGGTGCCACGACACTCGATGAATATCGTCAGTATATTGAGAAGGATGCTGCGCTTGAGAGAAGATTTCAGCCAGTGCTCGTAGATGAGCCTACAGTTGAAGATACTATATCTATTCTCAGAGGAATTAAGGAAAGATATGAAGTATTTCACGGAGTTAAGATTGCTGATAATGCACTTGTAGCTGCGGCGACACTTTCTCACAGGTATATTACTGACCGTTTTTTGCCGGATAAGGCCATTGACCTTGTGGATGAGGCTTGTGCTCTTATTAAGACGGAACTTGATTCCATGCCGGCAGAGCTTGATGAACTTTCAAGGAAGATAATGCAGTTAGAGATAGAAGAAGCAGCACTTAAGAAAGAGACAGATGAACTTAGTAAAAAGCGTCTTATAGAACTTCAGGAAGAGCTTTCAGAGTGCAGAACAGCCTTTTCAAGTAAAAAGGCACAGTGGGATAATGAGAAGAAGTCTGTTGATAATCTGAGTAGGATTAGAGAAGAGATTGAGACAGTTAATAATGATATTCAGACAGCACAGAGAGAGTACAATTTGGAAAGGGCGGCAGAGCTGCAGTACGGGCGACTTCCTGAACTCACTAAGCAGCTTGAGACTGAAGAGAAGAGGATTCGTGATAAAGAACTGTCACTTGTAAGAGAATGTGTAACTGATGATGAGATTGGCAAAATCGTTTCAAGGTGGACGGGAATTCCTGTTGCAAGACTTAATGAGTCTGAGAAGAACAAGATACTCCATCTTGCAGATGAACTTCATAAGAGAGTCATAGGACAGGATGAAGGTGTTACCAAGGTTAGTGAAGCTATTATGCGTTCTAAGGCGGGAATTAAGGACCCAATGAAGCCGATTGGTTCATTTCTTTTCCTTGGGCCTACAGGTGTAGGTAAGACCGAACTTGCAAAATCTCTTGCAGCAAGTCTTTTTGATGACGAGAACAATATGGTAAGAATTGATATGAGTGAATATATGGAGAAATTTTCCGTATCAAGGCTTATTGGAGCGCCTCCGGGATATGTTGGATATGAAGAGGGTGGTCAGCTTACAGAAGCTGTTCGCAGAAAGCCATATTCAGTCATTTTGTTTGATGAAATTGAAAAGGCACATCCTGACGTGTTCAATGTGCTTTTACAGGTGCTTGATGATGGCAGGGTTACAGATTCTCAGGGCAGAACAGTTGATTTTAAGAACAGTATAATTATCCTTACATCTAATATAGGTTCACAGTATCTTCTTGATGGTATTGATGAGAATGGAGAGATAAGCTTAGATGCACAGGAAATGGTTATGAGAGATTTAAGGGCTTCTTTTAGACCGGAATTCCTTAACCGACTTGATGAGATAATTATGTTTAAGCCACTTTCAAAGGATAATATTAGAAATATAGTTACTCTTTTGATTGATGAGCTTAACGAGCGACTTGAGGATAGGGAGATTAAGGTCAGACTTACAGATTCTGCAATCAACAATGTGGTTGAGAACGGTTATGACCCTGTATATGGTGCCAGACCGCTTAAGAGATATATTCAGAAGACTGTGGAGACACTTAGTGCTAGACTGATTCTCGAAGGAGCACTTAATCCATCCGACACCATATTGATAGATGATGCCGGAGATGGACTTTTTGCAATCAGACAAACTGATTAGTCTTAGGATTGTACTGATAGTTAACTGAATTTAAAGTATTAATTATATGGGCCTTGTCGACTTCGTATTTATCACAGAAGTCGTCAAGGCTTTTGCATTCGTCACGAAGCTTGGTATTGATATAACTTAATAAAATAATCGGATCTGATGGGATCATATGGTACCTCGTTTCTACAATTGATAGATAATCTTTACCACACAAGATAATTAATTGTCAAGATTTCTGGTTGCAGGGTGAATTTTGCATAATGAAAAATAGTGAAAAAATAGTGAAAATCGGACATAGTCATAGATTGTTTTTAATTATTATGTGTGCTATAATTCACTAAGAATTGGAGGATTACGTTTATGAGTAAGAAAGAGAAGAAATCTTTTGACATAATAGTATATGCGATGATGATTGTGGCAGTAATCTATGCCATTGTACAGTCTTTGCTTGGGAATAATCAGGCTCTTCATTTTAAAATAACACTTGGCATATGGATTCTTGCAGCAGTGGTGCTTAGCGATTTCGTTGAACCTATGGTTAATAAAGAGTTTGACAACATGGGAGAGGCAGAGCTTAAGAAATTTCTGCCATACGCCATAACAGATGCAGGTGCGTACATATGTATATACATGTTTGTCGTTAATGCAGGTATGTACAAGGAGCCGGTCCATTATGTATTTCTTGTTTTGGGACTTATTCTTTTTGTTCTTAAAGGAATGTTATGGAACAGTTTTCATGATGAGACCAAGAGAAGAGTAAGGATTGAAAGTGTTCTTGAAGAAGAACAGAAAGAAAAAGAACTGGCAATGGAGATGGCTGACAGCGACGAAATTGACGGAATGGATGAGATTGAAACCGGAGAACTTCAGATATTTAAGTATCGCGAGAGATGATGCAACATATATTTAAAGAAAAAACGGTTTACATATGGTTGAGAAAAGTTTTTACATGGTAGTACTGGTGCTTTCCTGTCTTTTGTGCCTGGTATATCTCTATGACAGAAAGAACGAACAGGAGACTTACATAGGAGCAGCGGCACAGTATAACGGCAAAAGAGTAGCGCTTACGTTTGATGACGGGCCTCATGCAACTTATACGAAGGAGTTGCTACAGGGCCTTGAAGAGAGGAACGTGAGGGCTACATTTTTTCTTGTGGGACAAAATGTTAAGGGGAATGAGGAAATTGTGAGTATGATGAAAGAAAATGGGCATCTCATTGGAAATCATACATACAGTCATGTTGTTCTAAACGAAATATCAAAAGATGCAGCACTTTTAGAAATCCATAAGACAAGTGATATTATTAGCGAGATTACAGGAGAAAATCCAATATATATAAGGCCTCCCTGCGGAGAATGGGACGAAGAAATGCTGTATGAGATGGATATGATACCGGTATTTTGGACAGTGGACCCAATGGACTGGAACAGGACTGATATTTCAGGAATAGTTAAGTATGTGGTGAGTAATGTAAAGGATGGAGACATTGTTCTTATGCATGATATTTTTGATACATCGGTAGCAGCAGCGTTAGAAATCGTAGATGAATTAAAAAAACAAGGATTTATTTTTGTAACAGTAGAAGAAATTTTGATTTCGTGATATACTTATATGTTGAGGTGACAACTGATGGATTTATTTGAGTACATGAGAGCCGATAATATGAAGAAAGAAGCCCCTCTTGCATCAAGAATGAGACCAAGAAATCTCGATGAAGTAATGGGTCAGAAGCATATTATTGGAAAAGATAAATTATTATATCGAGCAATTAAGACGGATAAGTTGAGTTCTGTTATTTTTTACGGACCACCGGGAACCGGCAAAACAACCCTTGCCAAGGTTATCGCTAATACCACCAGTGCAGATTTCAGACAGATTAATGCAACTGTAGCAGGTAAGAAGGATATGGAGGAGGTTGTTGCTGCTGCCAAGGATTTAATGGCAATGCAGGGCAGGAGAACGATTTTATTCGTAGATGAGATTCATCGGTTTAACAAGGGACAACAGGATTATCTGCTGCCATTTGTTGAGGACGGAACCTTGGTACTGATTGGTGCCACCACAGAGAATCCTTATTTTGAGGTAAATGGAGCGTTAATTTCCAGGTCTATAGTTTTTGAACTTAAGCCTCTTGAGAAAGAGGATATTTTGTCAATTATCCGAACCGCAGTATATGATTGTGAGCGCGGTATGGGAAATTACGATGCGATAATAGATGATGATGCGGCAGAATTCCTTGCAGATATGGCTAATGGGGATGCCAGAAGCGCTCTTAATGCCATTGAACTTGGAATTATGTCAACGGATGTATCAGAGGATGGCAAGGTACATATTACCTTGGATGTGGCATCGGAATGTATTCAGAAAAGAGTTTTGAAATACGACAAGGACGGGGATAATCACTACGATACAATTTCCGCTTTTATAAAGAGTATGCGGGGGTCAGATCCGGATGCGGCACTTTATTATCTTGCCAGAATGATATATGCAGGAGAGGACCCGAAATTTATTGCCAGAAGAATAGTGATATGTGCCAGTGAAGATGTGGGAAATGCTGACCCACAGGCTCTACAGGTTGCAATTTCCGCTTTTCTTGCTGTTGAGAGAATCGGTATGCCGGAATCGCAGATTATTTTGTCCCAGGCCTGCCTGTATGTAGCTACGGCACCTAAGAGCAATTCGGCGGTAGAGGGGATTTTTGATGCGATAGACTATGTTAAGTCTAATAAGACATATCCGGTTCCGCCTTATCTTCAGGATGCACATTACGGCGGAGCGGCTAACCTTGGAAGAGGTACCGGATACAAGTATGCACACCTGTACCCGAATCATTATGTAAAACAACAGTATCTGCCTGATGAGGTTGTGGGAACTAAGTTTTATAAGCCTTCAGATATGGGATACGAGAGAAATATAACAGAACATCTTAATAAAATTTATGGAGAAGCTGATGGAAGAAGTAGTAAGAATTAAACGTAAGAAAAAGGAAGAGAAGACCAGCCGTAAGGTACTTACAATTGTTGGTGACGTGTTTGCTGTAATTGGAACTACCATCGGAATGTTACTTGTTGGTATATATGCAATTATGCTTATATGCACACATGGTCCTTCTAAAATTGCAAGGGATTTGTTTGTGTTGTCCGTACGAGAGACATCGGCAGTAGGATTTCTTGCTAATATGGTATGCTCAAAGTCTCAGATAGCGGCCATAGAAGCGGCTAATAAAGTAATTGATATTGGAGGCGTTTCTGATTCAACATTAATTCAGTTTACTGACAAGGATGGAAAGGATGAGCCACCAAGTGATTTGGAGGACGAAGGCCTTAAACCATACCATGAAAAGGACGGAATTATGTTCTACGAGGTGTCAGGCTCTACATATGCAGGAACTATGGTTGTTGTTCCCGACCCATCAAGGGTATTCGTGGGAACATCAGGAGATTACAAGGGTGAGCCGGGAATAAATGTACCGGGAATATGTGATAAATACAACGCAACTGCTGCCATTAATGCAGGTGGTTTCGAGGATATCGGAGGCGTTGGAGACGGTGGAACACCTCTGGGAATTGTAATGTCAGAGGGCAATCTTAAATACGGTAATCTTGATGAGACATATAACGTTATTGGATTTGACAAAAATAATGTGTTTGTAATTGGCACCATGACAGCAAGGGAGGCGGTTAACAGAGGAATAAGGGATGCGGTTTCTTTTGGACCATTTCTTATTATGAACGGAACACCTCTTGAGGTTACGGGAATGGGTGGAGGACTTAATCCACGAACTGCAATTGGTCAGAGAGCTGATGGAGCAGTGCTTTTACTTGTAATTGACGGAAGACAGACCCATAGTCTTGGAGCTACCATGAATGACTTGATTAATGTAATGCTTGATTTTGGTGCGGTTAATGCGGCCAATCTTGACGGAGGCGGCTCAACACTTCTGTACTATGATGGCAAAATCCAGAATAATGTATCATCAATTTATGGAGCACGTGGAGTTCCAACAGCAATCTTGGTAAAATAGGTGGAAATAACATGAGAAAAAAGAACAAAAAGGAAGTTTCAATAGGACAGAAGCGTTTCAGACTTGGTCTGAAAATATATGCAGGAGTTCTTGCTTTTGCTATTCTCGTTGTCTGTATTATTGTGTGGAATAAATTAAGCAAATATCAGGACAGATATGATAAGGCAAAAGCAGAAGGTAATCCGGATATATATGCAGAGGAATTTATACAGGGTCTTTCTTATGATTCCTTACTTGATTATATTAAGGAATACGGTCTTAATGTAAAGGGAGAATTTGACTACGAAGCAGAGCATGCAGAGTATTTTTCTGAAATGATTAAGAAGAACGAAGCATCATTTGTGAGAAGTGAAAAGTTCAAATCAGCGTTACCTGTATACGATATTATGTCAGGTGACACCAGAGTAGCGGTTATTTCGTTGAAATCATTAGGAAAGAGTGATGATTTTGGCTTCCATAAATGGCAGCTTAAGGAAATAGCATTTGATACGGAGGTAATCGAATACAATGATGTGAAGATTATTGTTCCGGGTGGTGCTAAGGTTACCTATGATGGTAATGAACTTTCAGAAGAGAATAAGATAACGTCAAGTGTGAAGAAGGATCCGGTAAAGGATTATGCAATTTCTCTCGGAGCTACAGATTATGTAACAGAAAGTTATCTTGTGAAAAACAACATTGGCACAGCAGATATTAAGGTTACAGATGTTAATGGAAATGTAATTAATGCAGTAGCAGATGGTAATGTATATGATTATACTCTTGAAAGTAACAAGACATTTCTTGAAGAGGTTACACCAAGAGTATATGATACTATGAATGCCTATATTTATAACATGTACAATCACAGAACATTTAGTGAGGTAGCAGCATTTCTTGAATATGGTTCTAATGCATATGCTGTTGTGCAGGACGTACAGGCTACAATTTACTGGGGATGGACACCGGATACAGTGGATATTTTGTCTCAGAATATTAAGGACTGTGTTCAGTATGGTGACAGATATTTTGCATGTACATATGAGGGTAAGATTTATAAATTTGAAGAGGGCGCTATGGAATCAGGAGAAGAAGAATTTAACTACAGACTTCTTTTTCATAAAATAGATGGAAAATGGTTCCTTAATTACTTTGTTTTAATATAAGCCGGAGGGCGGATTTATGCGTAAGAAAACAGCAATTATCTGTATACTGACAGTTGTTTTAACAGCTTTGATTCTTGTACTTGTGAAATTGCTTTCAGGAGATTCGGATAATAAGAAGGATACAGAGACAACGGAGAATGCAACTACTACGGAAGCAACCACGGAGGAGCCTACAACAGAGGAGCCTACAACGGAAGAGCCTACAACAGGACCTGATGTGGAAATTTTGGGAGAGGTGTATCCTTACGATACTAAAGAACTGAATATTTCCGGCAAGGCTGTGACGGATTTTGAAGGCTTTGCCAAGGCATTAGAGGGTCTTTCATCGTTAGAATATGCAGATATGTGTGACTGTGGGCTTTCCAATGAGCAGATGGAAACTCTTATGAACAGATTCCCTAATGTTAAATTTGTGTGGAAGGTAACCTTGGGACTTTGGACAATAAGAACAGACACGGTAGCATTTTCTACACTTAAGGATGGAACTATTAATTACCGACTTACCAATGAGGATGTTAAGGTTCTTAAATACTGTAAGGATATGGAAGCGTTAGACCTTGGGCATAATAAGGTTACGGATATTTCGTTTTTACAGTATATGCCTAAGTTGAAAATACTTATTCTTGTAGATAACAGGGTGGAAGGATACTCGGATGTATATATAGACGATTTATCATATCTCAGATATGTGCCGGAGTTAAAATATCTTGAATTTTTTGTGGGATCAGTGTCAGATATAAGCTTTTTGCAATATACACCTAATCTTATAGACCTTAACATAAGTTATAATCCGATTAATGATGTTACATATCTGCTTAATCTCCCTAAAATTGAGAGATTGTGGTGTGAACATACCAACCTTACTGTAGAAGATTATGAACTTTTGAAACAGACATATCCTGATGCACAGGTTGTGTATTATGGTGAGGGATCGGTTGACCAGGGATGGAGAACTCATGACAGATATTTTGCCATGATAGATATGTATCATAATAATTATGTGCATGAACTTTTTAAAGACTGACAAAGTAATTTATTGCGGAATACATACGGATAATGTATAATAAAAGGTACGTTTTTACAATGTGGTGAGGGTTAATGAAGGAACAGATTAACAGATATGCCAGAGGAATTTTTGAATATGAGGTTCCTATGGTGCAGACAGATGACAATCATATTTTTGAAGTTGTTGATAAGAATCGTGAATTCAGAGGTAAGCTGCATTTATATGAGAAGTCAGGCAGAGAGATTAAGGGCCTGATATACAGCAGTAATGACCAGGTCATAATTGACAACAATGCTTTTTCAGGAAGCAAGGTAACGATTAATTATTACGTTAAGAGCGATGATGCTCTTGACGGGGATATCATAGAAGGAAGATTCAGTGTGGTATCCGGCGGCGGAGAAATTACAATACCGTACTCGTTTCGAATCGAGGCAGGTTCTCACGAGACTATGACGGGACAGGTTAGAAACCTGTTTCAGTTTGCAGAACTTGCACAGAATAACGCAGACGAAGCGGTTACGCTTTTTGAGGCAGATGATTTCAAGGATGTATTCCTGTTGAACGATCTGTCTCTTCGTTGTGTCTATTCTAGCCTTGAGAAGGCAGGAGATGTAAGAAACAGTATTGAAGAGTTTCTTATAGCTAACAGAAAGAAGAAAAGAGCAGAGATATCTATTGTAGATAATAATAAGGTTTATGATAATGTTGATGAGAACTTTAAGGACAGCCTTATTATTGAAAAGGATACATGGGGTTATGTCAATATTTTGGTTCATACGGATGCACCATTTATCAGACTTGAAAGACGCTCTATTGATTCGGATGCATTTACAGGTAACAGATATGAATTTTCATATTTGATTGATGCTTCCAAGCTTCATGGAGGCAGAAACTGTGGCAAGATTATTTTTGAAACCATTAATCGTAAGATTGTATTCTCTGTTACGGCAAGAAAGTCTTATGAACGCTCTAAGAGGGATAATGCAAGCAAGAAGCTTATACATAATCTTGTATCACTTTACATTCGTTTCAGAACCAAGTCCATTCACGTTAATGAATGGATAAGGGAATCAGGCATAGTAATTGAGGCTTTAAGAGCCATTGATGATAAGAATCCTTTCTACAAGCTTGCACTGGCACAGCTATACATTACAGAGAAGAAGATGGAAGAGGCAAAAGAACTGATTGAGAATGTTAAGGACGACATTCATTCAGAAACAGAATCGGATTATCCTCTCTATTGCTATTTTATATATGTGAATACTCTTTATAACAAGGACTGGACCTATTCAAAGCGTGCTGCCAATATGATTAAAGAGTGTTATGACAAGTACGAGGACTGGAGAATTCTCTGGGCACTTATGTTCATTGATGAAGAACTTGAGGGCAATCCAAGCCTTAAGCTTCTTAAGATTAAGGAACAGTATAACAGAGGCTGTATAAGTCCTGTTATGTATCTTGAAGCCTGCAGAACATTTAACCGCAATCCAATGCTTTTAAGAGTTCTTAATGGATTCGAGATTAATGTACTTTTATTTGGTGCTAAGAATAATTATCTTGATGATAAGTTAGTTGATCAGGCAATGGCTATTGTTGAGACAATGAGAAATGGTACATCTAAGATTGTTAAGTTAATTCTTGCAATCTGGAAGAATTTTAATTCAAAAGAAATTCTTGAGACCTTGTGTCGTATTTTGGTTAGAAATAACTGCGTGGGAGAGGAATATCTGGCAATATATGAGGCAGGTATACGAGCTGAGATTAAGATAACACAGTTATTTGAATATTATATGATGTGTCGTAATCCTAAGGATATGAGTCCTATGCCTAAGATGGTGCTTATGTATTTTGGATATAACAGCAACCTTGATTATGCCAGAAAGGCATATTTGTATGCCAACATAACCCATAATAAGACAGATAATCCACAGGCTTACAGAAGCTATTATCCACAGATGGAAGCCTTTGTCAGAGAACAGGCAGCTTTAGGACATATCAATGACCATCTCTGTATTTTATACAAGAACCTTATTACACCTGAGATGGTAGATGCCGTTAATGCTAAGGCGATATCTGAGTTGTTTTTTACTTATAGACTTAAGGTTGATAATAAGAATTTTAAAAAGGTTGTAGTACGTCACAAGGAAACCCGTTCAGAAGATGAATATGTTCTTGATGGAGGAAAGGCATATGTTCGTATATATACGGAGAATCCGGCAATTAATTTTGTAAGTGAGAAGGGTAACCGTTTCGTAAGTGAGACAGGAGTTAACCTTACAAGACTTTTATCTGACGAGACAATTATTAAGAAATGTTACGAGGCAGACAGTAGTCTTGATTATCTCAGACTTTATTACTGCGAAAAGAATATTAAATATCAGAAGCATACAATGGATTCTGTTGAGATGATTAAGAGCATGCTTTCAGTAGATATAATTAACAGAGCTTATTACAAGCAGCTGGTTGGCATAGTAATTGATTACTATTATGACAGTTATGATGTAGACAGCTTTGAACAGTTTTTTAAGTCAGTTGATATGGACAAAATCTCTGACAGGGAAATTATCAAGATTATTGAGATAAGAATCATTCAGGGGCAGTACGATAAGGCTTATGCAATGCTTCAGAAGCATTCGGCTATGCAGCTTATGCCTAAACGTCTGATGAAGCTGTGTTCTAAGAGAGTGGTTTCAACAGATGAGGCAGAGGACAGACTTGTTAAGCTGTGCCATATTGTATTTACCAAGGGAAGTTATGATGAACTGGTACTTCAATATCTTGCAGATTACTACAATGGCTCTACTGAGGATATGATTGCCGTATGGAAGGCTGCCATATCCTTTGAGATAGACACCTATGATCTTGAAGAGAGAATCATCGCACAGATGATGTTTACTCATTACCATTCTGATGATATTACAGATGTGTTTACTCATTATTATAGTATGGGACCTAAGGAGCGTATTGTTGAGGCATATCTGGCATACCACTCATACCTGTATTTTGTAAAAGAAAGTGAAATGCCGGAGGATATTTTTGAACTTATAGAAGCCTCTCTTGAAAATGAAAAAGAATTAAGTGATATATGTAAAATGGCACTTATTTTCTTCTATTCAAAGCAGGATAAGCTTACAGAGTTTAGAAAAGAAATGGCATCTAAGAGTGTTTTTGAACTGGCAAGAAAGGGAAAGGTATTCTCTTTTTATGCTAAGTTAAAGGAATTTATTAAGCTTCCTTATGATATTGCAGACAGAACAATGGTGGAATACAGGGCGAATCCTAAGAGCAGAGTTGTAATTCATTATGTGTATGAGAACAGAGACCATAAGAAAAAATATGTCTCAGAAGATATGAAGCAGATGTATGAAGGCGTATTTGTTAAACAGTTTGTTCTGTTTTATGGAGAATCATTGCAGTACTATATTTCAGAAGAATGCTCAGGTAATGAATCGGTTACCGACAGCTATACTCTTTCTAACAGCAGTGTTTCTGTGGAACGCTCAATTGGAAGATACGAGAATCTTAACGATATTATTGCAAGTAATATGATGCATGATGGTGAGACCTTTAGGAAGTTGGTTCATACCTATGCAGTAAATGATTATGTAACCAACCAGTTGTTTAAAACCTTATAG
The DNA here is from genome assembly GCA_045542375.1 of Butyrivibrio sp. Classification (GTDB taxonomy): domain Bacteria; phylum Bacillota; class Clostridia; order Lachnospirales; family Lachnospiraceae; genus Eshraghiella. Next base: position 28,043 of record JAZQKW010000172.1, on the reverse strand, counting down.
TTAGCGGAGATTAATGTATGAATATTAAAAGGCCAATATATGTGGGAATAGATTTTTGTAATGATTTCTCACAGGTCAGCTATTACAATTTCACAGATAACGAGCCGGTTTCGGTAGACTATTCAGGACTTGAAAGCAAATACAACATCCCAACTGTAGTCAGCAAGACAATAGGAAAGGATGAGTGGTTTTCAGGTGATGAAGCAAGGAAAAGTGCGGCTCTTGGGGAAGCAGTTCTTATTGACAATCTTGTGAATATTGCACTGGAGAGAAACCCGGTAATTATTGACGATACAAGTGTTATGCCGGTAGAATTAATCAGCATATTTTTAGATGAAATGCTACAGTCAGTAAAGATTGCAGCGGGAGTAGAGCATATTGAGAAAATATGCATTACAATGGAATACTTTCATATATCATTGCTTAATATTTTGTCAGAAGCAATGAATAAATTGGGTTATCCTAAGGACAAGGTTGTATTTACCAGCCATACGGAAAGCTTTGTATACTATTCATTGTGTCAGAAGAAAGAATTGTGGCAGAATGACGTGGCATTATTTGAATACGGAAAGAATGGACTTAAATTTCAGTTATTGAACATAGCAGTCTTCAGAGGTAAGAAGATAGTAATGACTCATAGTGAGGATTTTACTGAAGAGATGCCGTATAGCCTTATTCAAAATAAAGCGTCTGTGGAATATATGGACCGAAGACTTACGGAAATTGCCACAAAAATGTTTGACCGAAAGAATATATCAACAGTATATCTGACGGGTAAAGCATTTTCCGAGGATTTTAATTCTCCGGATTTTATTAAGTGTATATGTAACAGGAGACGTGTTTTTTCCGGACAGAACCTTTATGTTAAGGGTGCATGCTATCAGGCGTATGAAAGCGGAGAAGGCAGTCACATAAGAGATTTTATCCTTGCATGTCCTGAGAGGATTACTACAGGAATTGAACTGAAGATACAGGACAGGGGTAAGGACAAAATATTAAGAATGGTGCTTCCGGGTGTTAATTGGTATGGAGCAGACTGTTCTTACGATTTAATAGTGGATGATACTGATGAATTGGAAATATTCCTTTCACCGGTTGATACCATGGAAAAACAGGTTGTCAGGGTTTCGTTAGCGGATTTTCCGGAAAGGCCTAATAAGACAACTAAGATTACGTTGAAATTATCGTTTACAAGTGACTCAAGGTGTCATTTGATGGTAATAGATAAAGGATTTGGAGAGTTTTTCGCAAGTAGCGGAAGAATTATCAACGAAGAAATTTTACTGTAGAGGTAGCTTATGGCAGGTGTTATTTTATCAAGAAGTAAATATTCGGATAAACCGTATTACATCAGTAATATGTCCATTAATATATACTCAATGGAAGAATTATGCTATTACATATATAATAATATTTACCTTATTGGTACAGACCTGTTGGAACCGGGACTTATCTCTTATATAGAGTCAGAGCTTGGAGAAACAGAGCTTGCAAGTCAGCTGGAATTTCTGATGACTCAGAATGCAGGCCTCTCAGAGATAGTAATGACCATATTGAGATATGTGGATTATTATTCGGTCAGGGAAATTCAGGAATTAAAAGATACCATAGACAAGCTTGATTTGCAGAATGCTACTGAAAGGCTGAAATTAAGAGCAGATAATTTTCTTAATAATAAGAGATATTACAGTGCCATACATAATTATGAAATTATACTGTATGGTAAAGCAGACAGAAGTCTTCCGATTTCTTTTTATGGAGATGTGTGGCACAATATGGGAGTAGCCTACGGCAGAATGTTCTATTATAAGGACGCGGAAATATGCTTTAATACAGCGTATGAGCTCAACAATAATGAGAATTCATTAAAAGCAGCCCATGTTGCAAGGTGTATGGATCAGAAGGTTACCGTCAATGATATGGAAGAAGACGAACTTACCTATGTAACATACAGAGAAATAGAGACTCTTATGGACCATGTGGTAGATGAACCGGAATATATACCTGTTAAGTCGGCATTTGAGCTTAAGAATGAGGGCAGAGTCAGCGAATATTATCGGTCTGTAGATGATATTCTTGCCGGCTGGAAGGCAGAGTACAGAAATTTTATGAAATAACAGAAGGTAAGATATGCTATTTTTTAAAAAAAGGAAAAAACAGCAAAAAGAAGAATTTATAACTTCCGAACTTAGTAATGATGAAGATTACAGGCTTATTAGAGAAGCGACCAGAGCCGACAGAGCCTTTAAGGAAATAGAAGAAATGCAGTATATTCGCACACAATGCGAGCAGGTTGCAGAATCTTCAAAGTATATCAGCGAGTTAAAACGGGAAAATTCAGTTGTAGATTCATATATAACGGATATTCAGAGAATAGAATCCCTTCCGGATGAATTGAGAGATGGAATCAGAAGGTATTCTGAGGAAGTAACACGCCTTGAAAAGAAGCGAAATGATTTTCATGATAAGTCCAAGTCACTTCCAAAGGAAAAATACCGCCGATTTGAACAATATGAGGAAGAGTTTCCTAAGGCATTAGTCAATCTCCAGAATGATGAGAAGTATTGCAATGCAGTCAAGCATGATATGAGAATACTTGAGGCTGAGAAAATATCTCTTAAAGAAGATATGGATACTTATTCAAAGAGAGAAATCGGTGTAAGAAATCTGACCATTATATTACTTTTTTCCATAGTTATTGTGTCAACGATATTTGTCGTATCAGGAATTATGGGAACAGAAGCCGGCAAGACTATATTTATGGTGGTACTTGCATTGGCAGTATTGCTCGTGGCATCGGTTTTTGCTTTGCAGAGAAATTCTCTGTATCAGTTCAGACTGTCGGAAAAGAAGCTTGCAAGAACCATAACCCTTCTTAATAAGGTTAAAATAAAATACGTTAACATATATAACAGCGTGGATTATCAGTGTGAAAAATACGGAGTTAAGAATTCATATCAGTTAAGCAGAGAATATGAGGCTTACCTTAATGATAAAAAGGCATCAGAGAGATACAGAACTTCAACAATCGAACTTGATGATGCAATGTTAGGGCTTAATAAGGTACTTAATGCTTTGAATCTGTATGATGCATCCGTCTGGGAGTCCCAGGTAACCGCACTTTCCAATGATAAGGAAATGAAGGAAATCAAAAAGGGACTTGAATCAAGAAGAAAGAAATTAAAAGAACAGATAGAATATAATATTGAAAGAATAAGTTCAGCCAAGAAAGGCGTTATTGCCTACATTAAGAAACATCCGGAACGTTCAAGAGAAATCATGGAAATAGTGGATTCTTATGATGTGGAAATGGATGATGAATAAAATTTAGGTTGATTTTTGCATTTACAGTTATTATTATATTCCATAAGTGAAATTGTGATAAAGAGGAGCAATTATGAGCAAAGAATTAGAAAAGAATTACAATCCTTCGGAAATTGAAGGAAGATTATATGAAAAATGGGAGCAGAAGAAGTATTTTCACGCAGAAGCAGACAGAAGTAAGAAACCATTTACAATCGTTATGCCACCACCTAATATAACAGGTCAGCTGCATATGGGACATGCCCTTGATAATACTCTTCAGGATATTCTTATTCGTTTTAAGAGAATGCAGGGATATTCTGCATTATGGGTACCGGGAACAGACCATGCATCAATTGCAACAGAAGCCAAGGTAGTAGAGAAGATTGCAAAGGAAGGACTCACTAAGGAATCCCTTGGAAGAGAGAAATTTCTTGAACATGTATGGGACTGGAAGAGAGAGTATGGTGGACGTATCGTTAAACAGCTTAAGAAAATAGGTTCTTCAGCAGATTGGGACAGGGAACGCTTTACAATGGATGAAGGTTGTAATAAAGCCGTAAAGGAAGTATTTGTAAATCTTTATAACAAGGGATACATATACAGAGGTGAAAGAATTATTAACTGGTGTCCTTGCTGTCTTACATCCATATCAGATGCAGAGGTTGAATATGAAGACCAGGCAGGTTCTTTCTGGCATTTAAGATATCCTCTTACAGACGGAACAGGATATATTCAGATGGCGACAACAAGACCTGAGACAATGCTTGGAGATACAGCAGTTGCCGTTAATCCTAATGATGACAGATATAAGGATTATATCGGTAAGACGGTTATGCTTCCGCTTGTTAACAGAGAGATTCCTATAGTAGCTGATGATTATGTGGATATGGAATTTGGAACAGGTGTTGTTAAGATTACACCTGCTCATGACCCTAACGATTTTGAAGTTGGTTTAAGACATAAGCTTCCTGTAATTAATGTACTGACAGAGGATGCTAAGATTACAGAGGATTATCCTAAGTATGCAGGAATGGACAGATATGATGCAAGAAAGGCAATTGTTGCCGATTTGGAAGCTTGTGGTGCTCTTGTTAAGATAGAACCACATGACCATAATGTAGGAACCTGCTACAGATGTCATACAACAGTAGAACCACGCGTATCTAAGCAGTGGTTTGTTAAGATGGAAGAACTTGCAGCTCCAGCTATAAAAGCAGTTAAGAGTGGGGAGACTAAGTTTGTCCCTGAACATTTTGATAAGACATATTATCATTGGTTAGAGAATATTAAGGACTGGTGTATTTCAAGACAGTTATGGTGGGGACACAGAATACCTGCATTTTACTGTGACTGTTGTGGAGAACTTACAGTTACTAAGGATGATAAGGCTGTATGTCCAAAGTGTGGAAAAGAAATGAGACAGGATCCTGACACTCTTGATACATGGTTTTCATCAGCGTTATGGCCATTTTCAACACTCGGATGGCCGGAAAGCACAGATGACCTTGATTATTTCTATCCTACAAGCACACTTGTAACAGGATATGACATTATCTTTTTCTGGGTAATCAGAATGATGTTCTCAGGAATTGAACATATGGGTAAAGCTCCATTTGACACAATTCTTATTCACGGACTTGTAAGAGATTCTAAAGGACGTAAGATGAGTAAGTCACTTGGTAACGGAATTGACCCGCTTGAAGTAATTGATAAATATGGTGCAGATGCATTAAGACTTACTCTTGTTACCGGAAATGCACCGGGTAATGATATGCGTTTCTACTGGGAAAGAGTAGAAGCAAGCCGAAATTTTGCCAATAAGGTATGGAATGCGTCAAGATTTATTATGATGAATCTTGATAAGGCCGAGGTAAAGAATGTTGATATGAGTTCTCTTACTGATGCTGATAAATGGATTATTTCCAAGGTTAATACACTTGCAAAAGATGTAACAGACAATATGGAAAAATACGACCTTGGTGTTGCAGTACAGAAGATTTATGACTTTATATGGGAAGAATTCTGTGACTGGTATATTGAAATGGTTAAACCACGTCTTTGGAATGATGAGGATACAACCAAGTCAGCCGCTTTATGGACACTTAAGACAGTACTTATTAACTCTCTTAAGTTACTTCATCCATATATGCCATTCATTACTGAAGAAATTTTCTGCAATCTTTCAGATGAAGAATCAATTATGATTTCTGAATGGCCTGTGTATACAGAAGAATGGAATTTTGCAAAAGAAGAGCGTGCAGTTGAGACAATCAAGGAAGCAGTAAGAGGAATCCGTAATTCACGTACAGGTATGAATGTATCTCCAAGTCGCAAGGCTAAGGTATATGTTGTATCAGAGGATAAGGACGTTATCAGTATTTTTGAAAATGGTAAAGTGTTCTTTACAACACTTGCATATGCTTCTGAGGTTGAAATTCAGACAGATAAGACAGGAATAGCAGATGATGCAGTAGCAGTACTTATCCCTAATGCTACAGTATATATGCCATTTGCTGACCTTGTTGATATTGAAAAAGAAGTTGAGAGACTTCTTGCCGAGCAGAAGAAGCTGGAAGGTGAAATTAACAGAGCTAACGGAATGCTTAATAATGAAAAATTCACTTCTAAGGCACCTGAAGCTAAGATTCAGGAAGAAAGGGATAAACTTGCAAAATATACTACAATGTTGGAGCAGGTTAAGGAAAGACTTACGCAGCTTGGCAGATAGTAAGGAGTAACAATGAAAATCAGTGTAATATTGCCATCTCTTAATCCGGATGAGAAGCTATTATTAGTAGTTGATGGATTAATTAAAGAAGGATTTGATGACATTATCATTGTAAACGATGGTAGTGATGAGGAGCATCTTGCCCCTTTTAAGCAGGCTTCAGAGTATAAGGAAGTAACAATTCTTACTCATGAGGTTAACAAGGGTAAAGGACGAGCTCTTAAAACTGCATATGAATTTTGTATCGCTAACAGACCGGATATCGATGGAGTTGTTACAGTGGATGGTGATAATCAGCACAGACCACCGGATATTAAGGCATGTTGTGAGAAGATGAAGGAGAATCCTAATAAGGTAGTATTGGGCTGCAGGGATTTTTCAGGCGAGACAATTCCATGGAAGAGCCAGTTTGGTAATAATGTTACCAAGGGTGTATTTCGTTTTGCCTGTGGAATCAAAATTTCCGATACTCAGACCGGATTAAGGGTGATTCCTGCTAAATATCTTAAAATGATGTCCGAAGTAAAGGGCGAGCGATTTGAATATGAGACAAGAGTTCTTCTTGAAATGAAGAGAAGACATATTGATTTTGTAGAAGTTAAAATCGAAACAGTATATATCGAAGAAAATGCTACTACACATTTCAGACCTATTAAGGACTCGATTATAATTTATGCAGTAATTATTAAATATGTAATCGGTTCACTGGCGTCATTTTTGATTGACATCGGTTTATTTACCGCATTTCAGTATTTAATTGGCGATAATATGTCCAAGAGCATGAATATTCTTGTTTCTACAATAGGGGCAAGAATAATATCTTCCCTGTTTAATTTCTTCTATAACAGAAATGCTGTTTTTGAGTCAGAAGAATCACTTGGCAGGACAATGTTAAGATATTATATATTGTGTGTATGTCAGATGGGAGTGTCATATGGTTTTGTAAATCTTTTGGCACTTATAACAGGAGCATCTAAAGTGCTTACATCTGTTATTAAAGTACTTGTTGACATTATTTTGTTCATTCTCAGCTTCCAGATACAGAGAAGATGGGTATTTAGCAGTAAGAAGGAGGATTGATTTATGTCAGAGACTAAGACAACCGGACGAGGTCGTAAGGTTGGTAGAATTATAGGTAGAACAATGGCTGTAATCGGAACAACTCTTGTAGCAGTATTTATATCATTGTATTCAATGTTATGGATATTCTGTCATGGTCCGTCCAAATCAGCGAGAAATCTTTTTGTCAGTACAATTCTTGAGACAGGAGCATTAAAGTTCCTTGCAGGATGGTATTTTGATGATGAAGAAATTCTCGAAATCACATCCAATAATAATATGATTCATAATGATAATGAAGTTGACACAGGTCTTATTGATATTCCTAATAATAAGGACGATGAAGATGAGGATAAGCCTGACACGCCGGAAGAAGAAGGCTTTGATGAGAACGGAATTAAGATTGTTGAGATATCAGGACGTTCTTATTATGGGAAAATGTTAATAGTAAAAGACCCGTCAAGAGTTGGTCTTGCAACTATTTTCCCGTGGTCAGATGATAGTAAGAATAAGTACGGTCTTACATTAGATGAGCTTGTTGCAAGCGGAGGAGGAATTGCCGGAATTAATGGTGGAGAGTATGCCTCTGACGGCAACTGGGGCGGTCAGCCAAGAGGCCTTGTTGTGTGCAACGGACAGATTCAGTATAATGCACCTCAGTATGGGGATGTTATGGTAGGTTTTAATACAGATAACATTCTTATAATTAAGGATATTGGTGGAATGTCAGCAGCTCAGGTTGAGCAGCTTGTAAAAGATAATAAGATAAGGGACTGCGTAAGCTTTAAAGACGTAATTCAGAGTAATTCCAACCATTTTACTAAGCTTATTATTAACGGTGAAGCTACTCAGATTAATGGAAGCGGTAGTGGTGCGAATCCAAGAACCTGTATTGGACAGAGAGCTGACGGAACAGTACTTATGTTTGTAACAGATGGTAGAGGAGCATCAGGACATATTGGTGCAACTGCAGCAGACCTTATTAGTGTGATGAAGGAATATGGTGCTGTTAATGCAGCTAACCTTGATGGAGGAAGCTCGTCGTCAATGGTGTACAATGGTAAGTTTGAAATGACCAGTGTTACATTGTATTACTCAACATCTTCTTGGCGTTTGCCAACAGCGTTTATTGTAAAGTAGGAGGCGTCGTATGGAAGAACAGGTAAAAATCAAGAAAAAAACATCTAAAGGCACCAAAAAGACCAAAAGTAAGTTTTGGTTTGGATACAGAATATATGTAGGTGTTCTTGCATTATTGTTTGTGGTTATGTGTATTGCAGTATGGAATACAATGAAGAAATACGAAGCAGCACAGCCGGAAAAATATGTAGACAAGGTTGTTCAGAAGATTGAAGATGGCAATTTTGAAGATGTTACATATACATCCGGAGCAGACAATAAATTTGAACCTAACTTAGATTATAAAAAAGAATTTGAAAGCCTCGTTGCAGGTAAGGAACTGGATTTTAAAATATCTGCAGACAGCTATGATTCCCTAAAACCTAAATATGATATTCTTATAGGAGAAGAGAAGGTAGCAACCGTAAATCTCAAATCCGTGAAGGAATATAAGAAAATGGCAATTCTTGTATTGTCAGAGTGGGAGGTGGATTCAATCGTTCCTGTTGTTAAAGCAGGTAATTACGAAATAGAGATTACACTTCCGATGAATTATGAGGCAGAGATTAACGGCATTAAGTTAACTGATGAGGAATTGTCAGGTGATGCGGTTGAGATGGAAGGCTTTGACTATGTAAAAGAATATGTTGAAGCTCCTAAGACTGTAACTTATGTTGTAAAGGGACTTGCAAATGTTCCGGAGCTCAAGGTTAATGGTGAAGTAATTGCCAGCGACAAGTTAACCGTTAAAGGCAATAAGTATTCATATACCGCTGATTATGAAGCTCAGGAAATTCCGGCGGAACTTAGAGATTATGTACTCAATGCGGCTAAGAAATACTCTAATTATTTCTCGAGAGATTTGGAAGGCTGCAGAGAAAGTACAGCACCTATTGCGGATATATTCCCAGCAGGCTCATACTACATTCAGATGGCAGAAAAATACAGACAGGAAGATATGTGGATGTATAGTGCACATTCAGCCCCTGTATTTACCAATGAAAAGGTAAGCAACTATATCGTATATAGTGAGGATTGTTTTTCTGTTGAAGTAGCTTTTGATAAGACAATGGTACTTACTCTTAACGGAAATGAGAGATTAGACCAGAATAATCAGGTATATTATTACGTTAAAATAGACGGTAAGTGGCTTATAGCAGATATGCATAATATTTAATAAAACAAAACAGATGAGGGTTAGAAAATGGACAACGAAAAAGTAAGACGTATTGTAGATAACATTAAAAAGGCGGTAAAGGGTAAGGATTATATCATCCAGAAGGTACTTATGGCAATACTTGCTAAGGGTCATGTACTCATGGAAGATATTCCGGGAGTAGGAAAAACCACACTTGCATTAGCTTTTGCCAAAACAATGGATTTAAAAGATAATCGAATGCAGTTTACTACGGATGTACTTCCGTCAGATGTTGTAGGTTACTCAATGTACAATGCCAAAACAACAGAATTTGAATATAAGCCGGGAGCAGTTCTGTGTAATCTGTTCCTTGCTGATGAAATTAACAGAACTTCTTCAAAAACACAGTCAGCTCTTCTTGAGGCAATGGAAGAGGGACAGATTACGGTAGATGGAGTTACCAGAGAAATTCCTAAGCCATTTACCGTTATTGCCACACAGAATCCAGCAGGCTCAGCCGGAACACAGTTGTTACCGGAATCACAGCTTGATAGATTTATGATACGACTTTCAATGGGATACCCGGACATAGAGTCTGAAATTGCCATTCTTGAAAATTCTCAGGGAAAAAGAATGACGGATGATTTGGAAACTATTGTAAGTTCCGACGAAATTCTTGAGATGCAGGAAGAGGTTGTCAATGTACATGTGGACCGTAGTATATATGAATATATTACCATGATATGCGCATTAACCAGAAAGAATCCTATGGTTGAGCTTGGAATAAGCCCAAGAGGAACTGTAGCACTTCTTTCCATGGCTAAGGCTCATGCATATGTTATGGGTAGAAGTTATGTAACACCGGAGGATGTGCATGCAGTATTCCATGATGTTGCAATACATAGAATTATACTTAATCCAAAAGCGAAAATATCAGGAATGACCTTTGATGGTATAGTGAAAAATATATTACAGACAGTGCCTGTTCCTAGGAAGAGACAGTAAGGAGCGCATATGGCAGGTCATTATATAGTATATTTTCTCAGTTTTATAGCTGTATTTGCGTATAATATACTGGATTATAGTTATATTCCGTTTATTGTTGACGTTGTTTTTATTGTTATCAGTATTGTGTCCTTAGCAGTAGCGTTGGTTATCAGAAGTACTGTAAGGGCAGAGTTCGCCTCTAATATGGTAATCGTTGAAAGAGGTCAGATGGCTAAAATAACAATTAGACTGAAAAATTCTTCGTATGTACCGGTAAATTACTGCAAATTTGCGGTAAAATGCCGGTATAGCGATAATAAGGCTAAAACTTACAGAATCAATTCCCATTGTATGGCTAATGGAACAACAGATGTTGATTTTGAAATTCCATGTAATGAATGTCAGTCAGTGAGAATTGAAGCTGCAAGAATCTATGTATATGATTATCTGAAAGTAATTATGTTGTGCAGGAGAATAGATATAAGCTCCTGTCTTCTTGTTATGCCACAAATTCCCGATGTTGGCGTTATTTCCAAAATGCAAAAAGATATAAGTGAAGATGACGGTCTCATGTATTCTACAGAAAAGCCGGGAGATGACCCGACGGAAATATTTGCCATAAGAGAATACGAGGGTGGTGACAAAATACGTAATATCCACTGGAAGCTTACTGCCAAGACGGATAAATTAATGGTGAAGGATTATGGATTGCCATTGACTGACCATGACAGGGTTGTTGTAGATATTTTTCCAATGGAAAAAGGTGAGTATAAGAAGACTATTAACCAGGTATATGACCTTTTGTATGGATTAATAACGGTAATGACTAAGAGAGGATATGGTTTGACTGTTTCCTATGTTGATAAAATGTACATAGAGAAGAGAATTGAGACTCAGGGTGATATATACAGCTTCTTTGCAGAAATGTATGAAGTTCCACCGGTAACTAAAGAATCAGCGGCAGAATTATATTATGCAACCAGAGGTAATCAAAAGACAAGAGTGTTTTATGTAACTGACCATTATAATGATGAAACGGTAAAACGCCTGCATCTTCTTGAAGAAACCGGACAGGTGTATTATCTGATTCCGGTTTGCAATGGTGGAGGAGAATATCTTGTAAGGTTTAACGGACAGGGAGAAAATAAATGAATGCAAAGTTGTTTTTTTCTAATTTAATAATTAGTTTTATAGGTGTTTTATCGCTGCTTTTGGTATTTATTAAGCCATTTGATGCAGAAATAAAGTACCTGTTTGTCGGCGTGCTTTTTGCAATAGTGCTTGCAAGTACGGTGGCTACTGTAATACATATGCTGCTTAAGAAAAAATGGATATTCTGGATAGGATTTACATTTGTAGTGGCATTGTTTGTATGGATATTCAGATATGAGCTGTTTGGCGGATATATGGAGTTCTACAACGTAATTATGGACCGATACAGCAGTTATTTTGAAATGGAGATGTATTTTGCCCTGCCAACGGCTAAATATGTTGTGAAAGCTAATATGACACTAATGTTGTATTTCAGTATTGTGGTTGTATCATGTCTGTATTCTATTATGATTTACAGAAAAAAAATGTTGTTTGTGCCGATTTTAGTTAATATTCTGCTTATGGCTGTGCCAATAATTATTAATAATAATCCTGCATATCCGGCGGTATTACTTAATGTTGTATTCTGCATTCAGGTATTTGTAATTAATGTTGCATCTGTAAGAGTTAAGAAGGATGAAGATGCAATGGCATCTGTCCAGAACACATCGTTATTTACCGGAGCAATTATTTTTATTCTTACCGGAGCGGTAATGTTTCTTGTGCCGGGCAAAGGCTATAAAAAGGCAGAAATGTTTAATAAGGTTGAGAATTATGTTGTATCTGTTGCTGAAAAGATAGGTGACAAAATAGCATCCGTAATGGGAGGTAATAATGGATTCGGGATTGAGTTGGGAGCAGAGGCGTATATTGATAATGGGGAACTGGGACAGGTAGACAGTATTGTTTTTGATAATGTTGAAATGCTTCAGGTAATGGTGCCTACATATGGGAATAAAGTGTATCTTAAGCAATTTATAGGAGAAAAATATTCCAATAATCAATGGTGGGAACCGAATGATAGTGATTTTAACAGGTCATTGGCAAATAATATGGGGGATTTAAGACCACAGCAAATGGCTGCAATGAAATTAATATATATGCAGTTGCGTACAGATTATGAGTATGATAATTATCTTATGTCAATAAAATATACCGGTCTTTCCCATGAAAGACAGTTAATGCCATTGTATTCGTATACAGGAAATGTTGAAGGCTTTAAAGGCGAAAGCTATTATCATTATATTCCTGATTATGAGTCTTTTAGATATTTTGATGTTACCAATGAGGAATTATTGGAATTATTTAAGGATGATGATTATATTTCGTTAAAAGAAGAATGGTGGTATATAGATAACAGGTACAACAAGTATGTTAACAATCACTATCTTGATGTGAATACTGAGTGTGAAAAGCAGTTTAGGGAAGTGTTAAAAGGACAGGATGTATTGAGCCCTGAAGGTGTTTTTAGAACCGCAGAGTACGTGAGGCAGCATCTTGCAAAAAGATGCACGTATACGAGAAGCCCCGGAGTAGTACCTAAGGGAGAAGAATTTGTGGACTATTTTTACAACGACAGTAAAGAGGGCTATTGTACATATTTTGCAACGACCGCTGCTATGATGTTAAGAAGTGTGGGAATACCGGCAAGATATGTAACCGGATTTGCTTTTGAACCCGGAATTAACATTATTAGCACTATTAGTATGGATGGAATAAAATATTCAACAGTAAGTGTGGAAGATTCAAAGGCACATGCCTGGGTCGAATTTTTTGTTGAAGGATGGGGTTGGGTTCCGTTAGATGTAACACCGGGTACATTTGAAATAATCGACTACGAAGAGGAAACAACTGCACCTGAGGAGCCGGAAACAACAACAGCAGAAAAAGAAGAAGAGACAACTACAAGCCCGGACAAAGAAACAACCGAGGATGACAGCAGGGAAGAGACGACAACAGAAGCTAAAAAGGTTAGTACACAGAAATTTCATTTGTCTAAAACTTTCATAAGAGTTATGCTGTATATTGTAGGTGTTGCGGGTATTATTGGAGCAATATGGCTTGTGATATATGTAAGATATACTCTTATCAGGAATAAAAGGGCGTATTATTACGAAGAGGGAAAGAAGAATAATCTTAATAAGTGTATGCTTATGAATTATAACGAATTCGAGAGAATTCTTGGTTTCATAGGAATCAGACGAGGCGAGTACAGTACTTATGAAGAATTTGGAAAGATGATAATGGATAATTGTTCTCATCTCGAAGAATCTGAAATCGCTGTAGTTATGCAGATGTATGAGAAAGCAATATTTTCATCAGATGTGATTTTACTGGAAGAACTTGAAAAAATTGAGGAGGTACTTGGTTTATTAAGGGATAAAGTGTATAATGATGTTAACTTTGTAAAGAAATTTGCATTTAAATATCTATACATTATTTAGTAGAAAGACGAGGTTATGCAATGAAGAGTTTTATTAAGACCATTGTTTTTTCATTGGTATTGGCAGCAGGCATTGTTTCGATGACTGTTAATGCGGAAGCTAAGGATGCAGAAGGAAATGTTGTTATTGTAATAGACCCGGGGCATGGTGGCGAAGATCCGGGAGCCCAGGCAGTTACAGGAGCCTTTGAGGATGAATGTAATTATATTATTGCAATGGCAATGAAGAACGAATTATGCAAATATGATGGTGTTAAGGTATATCTTACCAGAGAATCTGACAGCTGGATTACCAATACAGGAAGGGCAATGATTGCAGCCGGACTTAAAGCCGACTTTTTAATAAGTCTTCATAATAATAGCGGTTCATCTACTAATACAGGTGCGCTTGCATACCGTTCTTTGAATCAGTATTACGCAGAGGCTACCAATGATATGTGTACGCTTATACTTGATAATCTTGCCGAACTTGGACTTAAGAATGGAGGTGTTCAGACTAGAACATCCACATCTTATGATTATGAAGATTATTACACAATCATAGGTGAAGGTGTTAGAGCAGGAGTTCCTTCAATTATTGTAGAGCATTGTTTTTTGAGCAATCCGGAAGATGCAGCACTTATCAGTAATGCTGACGGAAGTCTCAGAGAAGTAGAACTTGCCAAAATGGGTATTGCAGATGCCAAGGCAGTAGTGTCATATTTCAAGTTAGAGAAGAAGGAAGCCATTGCAGATAATAATACAATGCTTGAAATTGAAAAGGGATACAGTGTTGTAGTTGAATGTCCGGATGGGAATTCTGGAGTTACCTGGTATTCTACCAACCAGAATGTGGCTACAGTTGATGAAGATGGTGTAGTTACAGCAGTTGGGGCAGGTGTTGCCAATATTGTATATCAGAAGTCAGGCGGAGATTCCGGAACATGTACAATAACCGTCAACAAGCCTAAGGAGATTGCAGTTGTAGGTGCATTGGACCCTACATTTTATCAGACAGAAGAGAACTTTAAAGCACTTAACCGAGATGATGTTTTTGGATATGTAATATATAGTGACGGAACTGCAACTAAGGTGAAGCCTGATTCAATCGGAAATATTGATTTTGGTAAGGTTGGAATTCAGGATGTAGAGATTAAATATGGTGAACTTACAGGTTCACTTAGAATATGCTACAACACAGACGCCTATATTCCTCAGGTTACACTTCCACAGATTGAGGAACCATCGACTGAGGAGGTTACAACTGAGAATGTTACAACAACAGAGGAATCAGAGGACAAGTCTGATGACGAGGGAAAGAGCTTTTTTGCTGAATTTGGTAAATATATAATTATTCTTGCAGTGGTTATTGTTGTGGGTGTGATTATTGTGATGATTGAGATAAGGAAGAAGAAAAGACGCAGAAGAAACAGGAGCAGAAAATATTTATGAAAAAATTAATTAAAAGTATTATATATTTTGCTATTTTAGCTGTATGCATCATCTTACCAAAGCAGGTTAGTGCAAGGGATGCAGATGGAGACCTTATTGTAATCATTGATCCGGGACATGGCGGAAGGGACGGCGGTGCTGTACCTAACGGAATTAAGGAAAAGGATGTTAACTGGAATATTGCCGTAAGCTTTAAGGCGGAGCTTCAGACATATGAAGGAGTTAAGGTATATCTTACCAAGGGTTTTGGTGAATGGAATTCTAATACAGGAAGAGGCCGTTTTGGAAAAATTCTTGGAGCAGATGTGTTTATTTCATGTCATAATAATAGTGGAGCCAATGCAGATGCCAGAGGAGCCATGGTATTTGGAACAGTTAACTCACAGTATAGTGAACAGATGAAGAATCTGGGTAATATTATATTAAGAAATCTCAGTGAGCTTGGTATTCCTAACAGCGGATATCGTCAGAGAGGTTCTACGGATAATCCTGCCGTGGATTTCTATACGGCACTTGATGAGGCTACCAAATCAGGTATACCAAGTATGATAATAGAGCATTGTTATCTTAGTAATGCCAGTGATTCTGCTTTTATCAGTAACATAGATAATCAGTACAGATGCGGAGTTGCTGATGCTAAGGCTGTTGCAGAATATTATGGACTTAAGAAGAGAACTGTTAATGCAGGAAGCAGTGTTAATCTTATCAGAACATACAGTGCTCAGTTTAATGGTACGGGCACATTTAAGTCTTCAGATGAGAATGTTGTATATGTAAGTTCTACAGGACTTATGACAGCTAAAGCAGAAGGAAATGCCACAATTACATGTGTTGCAGCGGATGGAACAGAAAGTCAGATTAGTGTTACTGTTCCTAAGGTTGTACAGATAGGTGTGGCTGCAGGAATTAATCCAACTTTCTTTGATTCTCAGGCATCGGCTGAGAAGTATGAAAGAGATACTGTAATGGTTAAGGCTATATACAGTGACGGCTCAGCGGCACAGGTTAATGGTGCAACTTTTGGTGAGATGATTCCGTCATCAACAGAAAAAGGTGCAATAGATATTCCTGTCAGCTACGGAGGATACAGTAATTACTTAAGAATATATAACTATGGTATGGCAGGTTCATATCAGAAGGATAATTATAAACCATTAGAGGCTAATAAGGATATTCTTATTATTCCGGTTACATATGAGAAACCGGTAGTGCCGGAGACTGTGGCGCCTACAGAACCACCTTCTACGGTGGCACCAACAACAGAGGCACCAACAACAGAAGTACCAACAACAGAGGTGCCAACGACAGAGGCACCAACAACAGAGGTACCAACAATAGAAGTACCGACAACAGAGGTGCCAACGATAGAGGCACCAACAACAGAAGATTTGAAAGAAACTGACGATGCCGGCAGTGAAGAGACTACAGAAAATATAACTACAACGGATAGCGATGATGAAGAATATGCAGGAATTAAGGCAATTAAGATTCTTGTTATTGTTCTTATTGCAATATGTCTTGTTGGAATAGTTATATGTTCGCTGGTAATGTATAAGTCTAAGAAATCTAAATAAATTGCAAATGTGATTTAGCTTTGATAATATGAATATATATGTTTTGTAAAGGAGAAATTAAATGCCTTTTACAGTGGATAGTTTTGGAAGAACTAAGAACAATAGAGAGATTCATATATATACCATTGAGAATTCACAAGGAACTACAATGAAGCTTACCGATATGGGAGCTTCATTGGTGTCGTTTGAGATATATGATGTGCATAACACGAAAATTGACGTGGTGTTAGGCCTTAAGTCCGGAGAATATTACGAACAGCATAATTGGGATGCTATGGGTGCAACAATCGGAAGAAATGCCAATAGAATAAGTGGCTGCTCTTTTGAACTGAATGGACAGAGATATAATTTGAAGGATAATGCTTATGGTTCTAATATTCACAGTGGGCCTGATATGTATTTTAACAGGCTTTGGAAGGCTGAACATGTGAATACATCTGAAGGAGAGGGTATATGCTTTTCGCTTGTCAGCCCTGATGGAGATCAGGGTATGCCCGGTAACCTTAACGTAAGCGTAACATATATTTTGTCAGAGAATAATTCTTTGATAATTACATATGACGGAATATGTGATAAGGATACTATTATTAATATGAGTAATCATTCGTATTTTAATCTTAATGGTCATACGTCAGGGAATGTTGACAGCCATATGTTGAGAATAGATGCGGACAGAGTTATGTATAGTTCTGACGGAAACATGTGTAATCAGGAGATTCATGATGTAGATGGAACTGTATATGATTTCAGAACTTTTAATAGGTTAGATAAGTATGGTTCATTATATGATAACAATTTCTGCCTTAACGGATATAATGGTGAAGTGAATCATGTAGCGGTACTTATGTCTGAGGTGTCAGGATTAAAGATGGATGTATATACGGATACCTGTGGCCTTCAGGTATATAATGCAGGCAAACTTAATAATCGTTTTTCCGCAAAAGGTGGCGCTCATTATATTCCAAGAAACGGAATAGCCCTTGAGACACAATTTTATCCTGATGCTGTTAATCATCCGGAATATGTATCACCGGTTGTCAGAGCAGGAGATAAATATCATTCAAGGACAATTTATCAATTCGGAACAGTGAATGAGGTTTAGAATGAAGGATAATCAGTTTTTTGCCATGATGGCGAGAATGAAATATATTAACAGATGGGGACTTATGAAGAATACACTTACAGAGAACATCTGTGAACACAGCCTTGACGTGGCTATGATTGCTCATGCACTTGGTGTAATCAATAATAAGTATTATGGCGGTAATATTAATGCTGAGAGACTTGCACTTATGGGTATGTATCATGATGCGACGGAGATAATTACAGGAGATATGCCGACTCCTGTTAAATATTACAGTCCCGTAATAAGGAATGCCTATAAGGAAGTGGAAGGTGTTGCCAGAGATGAGCTTCTTAGAGGAATACCTGAGGAGATGAGAGATGTATATGCTCCTTTACTGCTTGATACAGAAGAAGAAAAGGAATTGTGGGCGTATGTAAAGGCAGCAGATAAACTTTCTGCTTACATTAAGTGTATTGAAGAGATGAGAATGGGTAATAAGGATTTTGAGAAAGCGTATGAATCAATTAAAAGCATAATTGATGAGATGGATATGCCTGAAGTGAAATATTTTGTGGATAAATTCATGCCGGCATATATGCTTACCCTTGATGAGACCCGATAGAAAGAGAATAATCTATGTCAAAGAGTTTGTTTATAGCGGAAAAACCCAGTGTGGCACAGGAATTCATGAAAGCACTTGGTGAGAACACTGCAAGACATGACGGATATACTGAATCAGCCAATGCGGTGTTTACATGGTGTGTGGGACATCTTGTGACAATGAGTTATCCGGCAGAATATGACCCTGCACTTAAAAGATGGAGTATGGAGACATTGCCATTTATTCCAACTGAGTGGAAATATGAGATAATTCCTGCAGTGTCAAAACAATTTAATATCGTAAGTTCTTTGCTTCGCAGAGATGATATTGACAAGATATATGTATGTACCGACTCGGGAAGGGAAGGAGAATACATATACCGACTTGTTGAGCAGATGGCAGGTGTAACAGGCAAGAAAAGACTTCGTGTATGGATTGATTCTCAGACTGAAGAAGAAATTAAACGTGGGGTTAAAGAGGCTAAGGATCTGTCTGAATATGACAGCCTGTCTGATTCAGCATATTTAAGAGCAAAAGAAGATTACCTTATGGGTATTAATTTTTCCAGAGCACTTACTCTTAAGTACGGAAATGCAATATCATCGTTTTTTAGAGATAATAACAGAACCGTTATTGCGGTAGGAAGAGTTATGACCTGCGTTCTTGGAATGATTGTAAAAAGAGAGAGGGAGATAAGAGATTTTGTTAAGACTCCCTTTTACAGAGTGGTTGCAGATGTTGTAACAGATGAAGAAGGAACCGGTTTTGATGCAGAATGGAAGGCAGTTGAAGGTTCTAAATATTTTGAATCCCCATATCTATACAAAGAAAACGGTTTTAAGGAAAGAGAAAAAGCAGAGGAACTGATAGGACTCATGACAGCTTCTGAACCGATTACCATGAAGGTGGAATCAGTGGAGAAGAAGAATGAGAATAAGCAGCCGCCTCTATTATATAATCTTGCAGAATTGCAGAATGACTGTTCAAGATTTTTTAAACTTAGTCCGGATGAGACTCTTAAGCATACTCAGGAATTATATGAGAAGAAGCTTGTTACGTATCCGAGAACGGATGCGAGAGTTCTGTCTACGGCAGTTGCGAAGGTAATTGATAAGAATATTGGTGGACTAAGAAATCTTCCTGATTACAGAGGATTTGCAGAAGAGATTCTGGCAGCAGGGACATATAAAAATCTTGCCAAGACAAGATATGTTAATGACAAGCAGATAACGGACCATTATGCAATTGTTCCAACGGGACAGGGCTTTGGTAATCTTAATAGCCTTTCGCAGACTACTAAGAATGTGTATTATGCAATTGTCAGAAGATTTTTAAGCATTTTTTATCCTCCTGCAGTTTACAGAAAGGTAGCAGTTGTACTTAAGAGAGAGGATGAAAGCTTTTTTGCTAATTTTAAAGTTCTTGCAGATAAGGGCTACTTAAAGGTGGCAGAAAGCTTTAAGAAAAATAATATTGAGGATGAGGATAATGAGGAAGGGAAGAATGATGAAGCACTTTTGGAAAAAATTAAATCCCTTAAAAAGAACGATATTCTGAATGTGAAAGGCTTTGAAATCAAAGAAGGCGAGACCTCACCACCTAAGAGATATAACTCAGGTTCACTGATTCTTGCCATGGAAAATGCAGGTCAGTTAATTGAGGATGAGGAGCTTAGAGCACAGATTAAGGGAAGTGGAATAGGAACAAGTGCAACAAGAGCGGAGATACTTAAGAAATTAGTTGATAAGAAATATATACGACTTAATAATAAAACCCAGATAATTACACCTTCACAATTAGGCGAAATGGTGTATGATGTAGTTGATAATTCCATTAAACGTCTTCTGGACCCAAGACTTACTGCAAGTTGGGAAAAAGGTCTTACAGGGGTTGCAGATGGAAATATTACAACAGAAGAATATCTTGAAAAGTTGGAGAACTTCATTGCAAAAAACACTTCAACGGTCAAGGTGCTTAATAATGTTGCGTCCATGAGAAGCTTTTTTGAAACAACGGCACAATATTACAGAAAATAATAAGCAGGAGGCTACGGATATGTGTGGAATCGTAGGATATGTAGGCAACAGGAATTGTTCAGATGTCCTTGTGGATACTTTATCGAAACTTGAATACAGAGGATATGATTCAGCAGGAATTGCTGTTTTTGAGCGTAATAAGATAAGAGTAGAAAAATGTCAGGGTAAGCTTGAAAATCTTGTTAATAAGATTGACTCGGAAGGCAAGCCTGAGGGTGAATGTGGAATTGGTCATACAAGATGGGCGACTCACGGAGAACCATCGGATATTAATTCTCATCCACATGGCAACAAGAGAGTATCCATTGTACATAATGGTATTATTGAGAATTACGCCAAGATAAAGGAATTCCTTATGGAGCAGGGGTATGGCTTTGAAAGTCAGACTGATACTGAGACAGTAGCCAAGCTTCTTGACTACCATTATAATGGAGACCCTATCGATACAATCATTAAGGTTATTTCGGAAATAGAGGGTTCATATGCTCTTGGTATTTTGTTCAGAGATTTTCCTGATAAGATTTATGCAGTCAGAAAAGACAGCCCTCTTATTATCGGTTTGGGAGAAGAGGAAAATTTTATAGCATCGGATATGACAGCTATTCTTAATTATACTAAGAACTATTATCTTCTTGAACAGAATGAAATAGCCACTATTACAAGAAATAAGGTTAGGATATGTGATGTTCATCAGGAAAAGATAACTAAAGAGGTTCAGGTGGCAGACTGGGACGCAGATGCAGCTCAGAAGGGTGGATATGAGCATTTTATGCTTAAGGAAATACACGAACAGCCTAATGCCATTAAGACAACACTTACACCAAGAATTAATGATGGAATGCCTGATTTTTCTGAGTGCGGACTTACTGATGAGATGCTTGCAAAATACAGAAGCATTCATATTGTTGCATGCGGTACAGCAATGTATGCAGGTATGGTAGGTAAGTATGTAATCGAAAAGATGGCAAGAACACCTGTAGTGGTGGATATGGCATCTGAGTTCAGATACAGAAGTCCTATTCTTAATAAAGATGATTTGGTAATCCTGATTTCACAGTCGGGCGAAACAGCGGATACAAGAGAGGCAATGAATATCTCTAAAGCATGCGGAGCAAAGACACTTGCACTTGTTAATGTTAAGGGCTCGTCTATTGCAAGGGATGCAGATATGGTAATGTATACCCATGCCGGTCCTGAGATATCAGTAGCATCAACTAAGGCTTTTACGGTACAGGTTTCAATGATGTATCTTTTTGCATATAAATTAGCGTATGCGAAGGGTGTTATCAGTGAGCAGGTATGTCGCAAATATACGTCAGAGCTTATGGAAATACCTGAAGCTATGGAAAAATACCTTGATTCTAAGGAAGCATGCCAGTATGCAGCGTCTAAAATAATGAACGCAGAAAGTCTTCTCTACATAGGAAGAGGACTGGATTATGCTCTGAGTATGGAAGGGGCATTAAAGCTCAAAGAAATCTCATATATTCATTCTGAAGCCTATGCGGCAGGTGAATTAAAGCATGGCCCTATAGCTCTCATTACTGACCAGACTCCTGTAGTTGCCATTGCAACACAGAAATCTCTGTATGAAAAGACAATAAGCAATATTCAGGAATGCAAGGCAAGAGGTGCCAAAGTGGTGCTTATGTGCGGTGAGAGTGCAGTAGTTGATGAGAAAATTGCAGATTATATAATCAGAATTCCTGAAATGAATGAAATTCTTATGCCTATAATGTCGGCGGTACCATTACAGCTTATAGCATACTATACAGCAGTACTTAGAGGTAATGATGTTGATAAGCCACGTAATCTTGCAAAATCCGTAACGGTTGAATAGGAGGCAGTTATGAAAGAGTTGATGATTTCAGAATTGTTTAATCTTGATGAGACTATTGCCAAGGACATTTTTGCAGGAAAGACCTATCCATGGGAGGTTCTTCCCCAGATAGGAGCATATATTTTGGAACTTGGCTCTAAGCTTTCTGAAGATGAGTATAATCTTGTGGGAGAGAATGTGTGGATTGCTAAAAGTGCCAGGGTTGCACCTACTGCAAGTATTACAGGCCCATGTATTATCGGCAGAAATGCTGAGATAAGACACTGTGCTTTTATCAGAGGAAATGCCATTGTGGGAGAGGGTGCAGTTGTAGGTAACTCAACTGAACTTAAGAATGTTATTCTTTTTAACTGTGTACAGGTGCCACATTATAACTATGTTGGAGATTCTGTTTTAGGATACAAATCTCACATGGGTGCCGGTTCAATTACATCCAATGTGAAGTCAGATAAGACTTTAGTAGTTGTTAAGAACGGCGATGAAGAAATTGAGACCGGGCTTAAGAAAATGGGAGCCATCCTTGGTGATAATGTAGAAATAGGCTGTGGCTCAATACTTAATCCGGGAAGTGTTATAGGTGCAGGTACTAATGTATATCCGCTTTCAAGTGTGAGAGGTTATGTGCCATCAGGAAGTATTTATAAGAAACAAGGCGAGGTAGCTACGAAAAAATAAAGTTCTTTTTGAACTATGTGCGGCATAGGTTATGTATTATACCAATATTTAACCGGGGTGGCGTGCAATATGAAAAGAAATATATTTGGGATTTTAAAGACGCTGATAGTATCGTATGTCTTAACAGGCATATTGTTGGTTCTGTCAGCGTTTTTGATGTACAAAATGCAGTTGGGAGAGCTGCAGGTGAGATTGTTTGTAGTGTTGATATATGGGGTGGCAACCATTGCAGGTGGTTTTATCTATGGTAAAATTAAAGGCTGTAAACGTGTTATAAATGGTGCTTTGATAGGAGTATTGTATTTTGCCGTGCTTTTACTCATCTCATGTATTGCCAATGGAGGATTTGAGAGCGGGTTGGGAAAAAATATGATTTCACTTGCAATATGTATGGTTGGTGGCATTATAGGTGGAATTATCAGTTGACTATGGGACGGAAAATGCGTATACTTTTTATATAAAAATGTAACGGGAGGTTATTCTAATGAAGAGTAATTCAGGTAACGAAATGGTAGATTTACAGAGAGCCATTCAGGAAAATACAGCAAGGGTTAACGATATATACAAGTTCATAGGTAAGATGTACTATGAACAGGCTAAGGACAGCCCTTCTGAAGATTTTGAGCCACACTTTAAGGCACTTAAGGAAACGTTGGATAAGATTAAGCAGATGGAAGCAAGAATCAAGTTCATCAATGGTATTGTTGTATGTACTAAGTGTGAGATGGAGAACGGAGTGAAGTCATCATTCTGTGCAGGATGTGGAACAAGACTTCCTCATACATTTGCAACGGATGGAGCTAACAGATGTGGAAGATGCGGTAATATTCTTAATCCGGGACAGAAGTTCTGTGGTGTGTGCGGAGCACCTGCTGATGAGAAGGCACCAGAGGCACCTGCAGAGGAGAAGATTCCAACACCTGTTGCAGTTGAGACCCCTGCTCCTGCACCTGTAGCGGAGACCCCTGCACCAGTAGTAGAAGAAGTACCTGCAGCAGCTACCGCTGAACCTGTAGTAATGAATAAGAGATTCTGCCCTAACTGTGGTATGGAAGCTACTGAATCAGATTCTTTATTCTGTTCAGGATGCGGTTGCAAGCTGGATTAATTAAGATGAATAGAAAGGCTCGGACTGATTGATGTGACCCCAAAAAGTTAGACTTTTATTGCGTAACAGATTTTAATGTCTGTTACGCATTTTTTATGCAGTCAGAAGATTGAGCCTGTATTCCACAGGACTCATCCATCCTAGCTTCTGTTTAATTCTTTGTTCGTTATAATAACTTATGTATTTTTCTATTGCTTTCTTCAATTCCTCATAACTATAGTAGATGACACCGTAGTACATTTCCTGTTTCAGTATTCCAAAAAAGTTTTCCATGACAGAGTTATCATAACAGTTTCCTTTGCTAGACATACTTTGAAATATGCGATGTTCTTTAAGTTCATGTGCATAGGCAAGCATTTGATATGCCCATCCTCTATCTGAATGAAAAGTTCGTCGGTATGGGCAATCAGAAGTAATGCGTATTGTTTCTTTTAATGCTGTCATAATCCCAACTGCAGATGGTTGCTTTGAGATGCTGTAACTTAATATTTCTCCATTACACATATCCATGAATGAATCGAGATAAAGTTTTTTTATTATCATTCTCCCTTTTGCGTCAACTTCATAATACTTGAATTCCGTAGTATCTGTTGTAATCTTCTGATGTGGGATATGGGTATGAAAGCGTCTATGTATTCTGTTTGGAGCGATTTTGCCCACTTTTCCTTTATAGGAACTATATTTGCGACTTTTTCGTGTGAACGAAGTTACTTGAATTCCCAACTTTTGCATGATACGCTGTACTCGTTTTTTATTTACAACATATCCCTGTTTGCGAAGTAATCCATGCACCCGACGGTAACCAAAATCTTTATTCTCGTTATGTATTTCCAGAATCTTATCTTCAAGTCCTTTGTCGGGATTTTCTCTATTCAACCGCTTTTGCCAATACATATATGTTGCTTTAGGAAAACCAACTACTGCGAGAATGTCTTTTAGTTTGAATTCTCCTCGGAGGCTGTGGATGATTCTCGCTGTTTTTTCAGAAGAGCTTCCTCCTCTAAACGCAGCCTCCTCAGTTCTTTTAAATAAGCATTCTCTATTCTGAGTTTTAATAATTCATCTTCTAATTGTTTTACGTGCTCCGTACTTGTATCAACAGAAACTATTTCATTTGAAGTCGTTCGCTTGGTAGTATCTTTTGAATTCAATGACTTTTTTCGCCCCTTTTTCTTTGGCCTCAAGGCATCAGGACCAGCAATTCTAAAATCATTTACCCATTTAGTAAGCACAGCCGGATTATTGATTCCTTCCTGCAATGCTAATTCCTGATACGAAACCTCACTTGATAAATATAACTCTACCACATGAAGTTTATATTCAAAAGTATATTTTTTCTGTTGGCGGGAACGACGGAGCCCCTCATCCCCAAAGGTTTGATATGCATTTATCCATTTTCTAAGCTGTGTGTTAGAACCAAGATTATATTTTTGTGATAAATAGTGTGTGCCTCCACACCCATTTAAATACTCCAAAACTACTTTTTTCTTAAATTCAAAACTATGTTTTGCCATAAAAAACCGACCTCCCAATCGTTAGATTTTAGGTCTAACTTTTGGGGGTCGGTTCAGATGGTTCGGGCCTTTTTTGTTTTACTTTGTTTTTAAAATAATCTTGTAATTTTACAAGGTTTTATATATAATGGATTAGATTGTTTTACTATGCAGTAAGGAGGTTAACCCTATGGCTGGTTCATCTTTTGGTAATTATTTTAAAATAACAACATGGGGAGAATCTCATGGTGCAGGACTTGGAGTTGTGGTTGACGGATGTCCGGCTGGACTTAGTCTTTGCGAAGAGGATATTCAGAAGTATCTGGACAGAAGAAAGCCGGGGACATCTAAGTATACAACTAAGCGTAATGAGAGCGACAAGGCTCACATTATGTCAGGTGTATTTGAAGGACGAACTACAGGTACGCCAATATCTGTTGTTATATATAATGAAGACCATCATTCGGCAGATTATTCTGACATTGCACAGTATTACAGACCGGGGCATGCAGATTATACTTTTGATGCCAAGTACGGCTTTAGAGATTACAGAGGTGGCGGACGTTCATCAGGAAGAGAGACAGCTGCGAGAGTTGCAGCAGGAGCAATCGCCATTAAGATTCTTGAGGAGCTTGGAATAGAAGTGTATGCTTATTCAAGATGCATAGGCGGAATTGAAATATCATATGATAGATTTGATATTGAAGAGAGAGATAATAATGCTTTTGCAGTACCTGATAAGATGGCAGCCATTGAGATTGAGAAAGTAGCAGACAAGGCTATTGCAGATATGGACTCAATTGGTGGCATTATTGAATGCGTTGTTAAAGGTATGCCAGTAGGAATTGGTGAGACTGTTTTTGATAAATTAGACGCCAATATTTCTAAAGCGGTTATGTCCATAGGGGCTACCAAGGGAATTGAAATAGGTGCAGGTTTTCAGGTGGCATCATCATACGGAAGTGTTAATAACGATGAATTT
This sequence comes from Butyrivibrio sp., assembly GCA_045542375.1. Taxonomy (GTDB): domain Bacteria; phylum Bacillota; class Clostridia; order Lachnospirales; family Lachnospiraceae; genus Eshraghiella. The sequence continues at coordinate 1,365 of JAZQKW010000172.1, read as the reverse complement.
ACTGCTAGGGATGGGGCAATAATTAAGAATACCAATTATTCAGGAGGTGTTCTTGGAGGAATGAGTGACGGCTCCGATATTGTTTTCAGAACAGCGGTTAAGCCAACTCCTTCAATAGCACGTACACAGAACACAGTTAATAAGAACAATGATAATATTCAGATTAACATAAAGGGAAGACATGATCCGATTATAGTTCCACGAGCTGTAGTAGTGGTTGAGGCTATGACTGCATGTACGATTGTAGATATGCTTCTTGCTAATATGTCGGCGAAGATGGATAATTTAATGAAAGTGTATGGTAGATAATGGAATATAAAATATTAAATATGGACGGCAAGGCTAAGAGGGCCGAGATGAAAACCGTTCACGGAACAATTCAGACTCCGGTATTTATGAATGTTGGAACTGTTGCAGCCATTAAGGGCGCTGTTTCAACGGATGATTTAAGAGAGATAGGATGTCAGGTAGAACTTTCCAATACCTATCATCTCCATGTAAGAACCGGAGACCCACTTATTAAGGAGATGGGTGGACTTCATAAGTTTATGAACTGGGACAGACCTATTCTTACGGACTCAGGCGGATTTCAGGTGTTTTCACTTGCCAAGCTTCGTAAGATTAAAGAAGAAGGAGTATCCTTTAATTCACATATAGACGGACGCAAGATTTTTATGGGACCGGAAGAAAGTATGCAGATTCAGTCCAACCTTGGTTCAACAATTGCAATGGCATTTGATGAATGTATAGAGAATCCTGCACCAAGAGAATATGTGGAAAAATCAGTTGACAGAACAACAAGGTGGCTTGTAAGATGTAAAGAAGAAATGGCAAGGCTTAATTCTTTGCCTGATACTGTTAATCCACACCAGTTGTTATTTGGTATTAATCAGGGTGGAACATATGATGATATCCGTATAAGACATGCCAAGGATATAGTGGAACTTGATCTTGACGGATATGCAGTTGGCGGTCTTGCCGTAGGAGAGAGCCATGAGGAGATGTACAGAATTCTTGATTCTGTCGTACCGCATCTGCCGGTTAATAAGCCGGTATATCTTATGGGTGTAGGGACACCTGCGAATATTCTCGAAGCAGTTGACCGAGGTGTTGATTTCTTTGACTGTGTCTATCCGTCACGTAACGGAAGACATGGACATGTATATACAAGACATGGTAAGCTGAATCTTTTTAATGCACAGTATGAGAAAGACTCAGCACCAATTGAGGAAGGATGCGGATGTCCTGCATGCAGAAGTTACAGCAGGGCATATATCAGACACCTTCTCAAAGCCAAAGAAATGTTAGGTATGAGACTTTGTGTTCTCCATAATTTGTATTTTTATAATCATCAAGTCGGATCGT
>JAZQKW010000171.1:0-3990 GCA_045542375.1 Butyrivibrio sp. | reverse complement strand
TTGTTCTTAAATCTCTCCTCATCAATTTCATCCTGAAAGACAATTTCTTTTACCTCTTCACTCTTAATAACTTCTCCGACTTCCTTAACCTCAGGTCTGTAAGTCAGAATATCCTCTATCTTGCTAAGGTCAAAAGTCTTGTGAATATTAAGTCCAAGAAACGGTTTAATAATGTACTGCAACACATCATATCTGTCCTTTGCCATAAGACTCACAAGCACTGATTTAAAATCAAATCTGGTTCTAAGCCTGCTAAGCTTGGACTTACGGATAATATCGTCCGCCTTAATTCCAAGGTCCGTACATGCCTTAAGTAATTCGCTGTGATTATTCATGGCAACCTTAAGCTCTGTATCAAGACGGTATATTTCATTGGCAGTACGATAGAACTGATTGGCATCTCCCGATATTTTCTCGCTTTCCGCTCTCTTAAGTGCCGCCTCAATCAGTTCCCTGTTCTTAACAAACAGCTTCTGCTCCTCATCAAACCACTTTATACCTGTATCAAAAAATTCCTTATACGCCTGAGTTCCTGCAAACACATCCGTAGTCAGCAGATCAATTACCTGATTCTTACGATACCACAGTCTCTCAACCTCTCTGTTAATTCTCTTAACAACCTCTGTTCCACCCTTGAAATCCTGGGACTGAATCATCTTTTCAAGAAGCAGCTGCTCAACGCTTATCTTGCTCTCGTCCCTGATTTCCTTGGTGTCTAGATAAAACTCTATTCCATCCGAACTAATCGAATACCACACCGTTCCGTCCTGAATTCTGCTCTCAAGAAGCTTAACTCTCGATACCTTCTTCACTCTATCCACCGGGTCATAATATTCAAAGGTAAAAGGCTTACCGTCATTCTTTAATTTGTCAAAAATATAGTCCACAAGCACCTTATTATCCTGCTCCGAAAGCACAATACCAAAATCCCTGCGAATACAATTCTTCATAAACAACGCGTACTCCGGATAGGTAACATCCCGCTCTTTAAAGTTATTTTCCTCAATAAAAAAGCGTAGCACAGCCATCAAAATATATCCCATATCAAGGTTGTCATATTTCCCTTCCATAAACCATGAAAAAGAAGTCTCCGACAATCTGAAAAAAGGATAATATTTCTTCAGGTTGAGCATACGCTCTCTATGATCTGATATAATTTCGTTAACTAAAACATGTTCCTTATGCATCAGTCCGTGTACTCCATTACAACTCTGTTCTGCCCTCAAGCGCACGAAGCAGTGTCACTTCATCTATATACTCCAAATCTCCTCCAACAGGAACTCCGCTGGCAATTCTCGTAACCTTAATCCCCGTAGGCTTAATCATCTTAGACAGATACATTGCCGTTGCCTCGCCCTCCAGACTCGAATTAGTGGCGATAATAACCTCATCCACATCCCCCTGAAGTCTGATTAAAAGCTCTCTGATTCTGATATCATTAGGCCCAATTCCAAGCATAGGTGAAATAGCCCCATGAAGTACATGGTACACCCCATTATACTTAGAGGTCTTCTCGTAAGCCACCATATCCCTTGCATTCTCCACAACCATTATTACCTTATGGTTACGTTCAACATTACTGCATATATTGCACTCATCCTTATCCGTCAGAGTACAACAGGTCTTGCAATAGCATATGTTGTGCTTAGCCTCAGTTATGGCTCTGGCAAGCCCTTCCGCTCTTTCCTCCGGCATGTTGATGATATGAAAAGCAAGGCGCTGTGCTGTTTTAGCCCCAACGCCCGGTAATGCTGCCAATTCTTCAATTAATTTCGTAATTCGGCTTCCGTAGTAATCCATTAGAATGGAAATCCTCCGCCGAGACCGCCAAGACCACCTGTAATCTTAGCCATTGATTCCTGTGAATAATCCTCAACCTGTCTGATAGCCTCGTTAACTGCTGCCGCAATAAGGTCCTCAAGCATCTCGATATCATCCGGATCAACAACTTCCGGCTGAAGCTTAACCTTAGAAATCTCCTTCTTACCTGAGATTGTAACCTCTACTGCTCCGCCACCTGCTGTTGCAGTAAATTCCTTCTCTTCAAGCTCCTTCTGCTGTTCCTCCATCTGTCTCTGCATTCTCTGTGCCTGCTTCATCAGATTATTCATGTTACCAGGCATGCCTCCTGGAAATCCACCATTTCTTGCCATATCATTAATCTCCTTTTATTCTTGTTCCAAATCTATACCCATTTTAACGTATTCTTCCACATCTGTAAATGCTTCATCGAAATTAATATTATCATCCAACAATCTAATCTCGACGGATACGCTTTTACCCACAGTCTCTTCAATAATCTGCTGAATGTACTCTCTGTGGTTATCTCTCATCAAAAACCCATATACAAAAGAATTTTCCGCTACAATTATCAGAGTTGCACCTTCAGCAGTAATTCTTACCTGCTTCAAAAAATTATGATAAGTATTCTCAGCCCTGCCTATAATGCCGTGCCAGTTCTTGGCTATTGTACGGATATCCTCATCCAGTGCTTTAATAGGCTGCTTAACCCTAGCAACCGGCTGCTCCGTCTGAACTGCCTGTGCATTACTCACTACAGTCTGTGGTCTTATCGCCGTCAAAGCGAGCATATCCTCTTTCTCTTTTACCAGTTCTTCCATCCTTCTTAATCTTTCAAGAATAGATGTCATATCCGGCTCCATCTGCGGTCTTGTCATTTTGATAAGGGCAACCTCCGTTACCACTCTTTTCTGAGTTGTAAGCTTAATCTGTGCTGACAGCTCTGACAGTATGCGAACATATCGCATTACCTGCTCCTCAGATATCATAAATGCCTCTTCCTGCATCCTAAGAAGATTCTCCTCCGACATATCCATCATATGAACAGCCTCTGCGGAAGTCTTAAGCATCAAAAGATTACGCATATACCATGTAAAATCCGATATAAACTGCGCCAAATCCCTTCCTTCCAGAATCAGCTCTTCCAAGGTCTCTATAACAGCTGTTACCTTCTCATTAATTATATCCCTTAACATTCCGGAAAAGACTTCCATATCAACCGTTCCCAGAACTTCCAACACATCCTCATATCTGAGGGTTCGTCCTATATAAAAAGACATACACTGGTCAAGAAGGCTTAAGGCATCTCGCATTGCCCCGTCTGCCATCTTTGCGATATATCTTAACGCTTTCTCTTCAACGTCTGCTTTCTCATATCCTGTAAGCTCAATCAGTCTGTCCGTAATTGTCTCAACTGAAATACGCTTAAAATCATATCTCTGACATCTTGACATTATAGTCACCGGAATCTTATGAGACTCAGTAGTCGCAAGTATAAAAATAACATATTCCGGTGGTTCTTCAAGTGTCTTAAGAAGCGCATTAAAAGCACCAATTGACAGCATATGAACCTCGTCGATTATATACACCTTATACCTGCCTTCTGTAGGGCGGTACATAACCTCTTCCCTTATCTGTCTGATGTTATCAACACCGTTATTACTTGCCGCGTCAATTTCCACAACATTCAGTGACGAACCGTTGGCAATTGCCTTACACACCGGACATTCTCCACATGGGTTACCATCCTTAGGCTGTTCACAGTTAACTGCCCTTGCAAGTATCTTGGCAATAGTTGTCTTACCGGTTCCCCTTGTTCCACAGAACAGGTATGCATGACCGATTCGGTTAGTCTCTATTTGGTTTTTCAAAGTTGTTACTATGTGGTCCTGTCCTTTAACATCCGAAAATGTCTCCGGGCGCCACTTTCTATAGAGTGCCATGTATGACATACCCTGGGAACCTCCTTATATAATACACATATAAAAAGTAACTGCAATAAATACGGCAGCAAGCTCATTTAGAAAAAACAGTATCTTGCGCACATTATAATTTGTATAAGTAGTCTCTTTAATTATATATCCTCTTTTAACTTTTCTTGGTAAATATTTAAAGTCAATAAAATGCTTATCCCCATATACATATACGTCAAAAACTTCCGGTATATAATTCCGCTTAAGCACATTTAAT
>JAZQKW010000170.1:0-4268 GCA_045542375.1 Butyrivibrio sp. | reverse complement strand
ACAGTCTTCTTACCTGCAAGGGCAGGATTAGCTTTATAATCCTCCGGGAATGTTACATCAAGATCATATGTCTTACCAATTTCAAGACCAGGAAGCTGATCATCTAATGAATCGATAAATGTAGTGTTAACCTCGTATGTGTATCCTGTTGCAGAACCACCCTGGAATGCAACTCCGTCAAGCTTGCCTGTGTAGTCAAGATTGATTGTATCATCCTCCTTAACCGTACCTTCCTTAATCTGCTTGTAAGTAGTTCCTCTTTCGATTTCAGAATCGATTACTTCCTTTAACTGCTTGTCAGTAACATTTGCAGGAGTAACCTTAACGTCCATTCCTGAGTATGCTCCAAGTTCTACATACTTAGAGTAATCCTTAAGTTCCTTGTAAAATTCTCCACCCTTTTCGTAATACACTAATGGAGCTGCTGTTGTAGGAGTTGTAGTAGTACCTTCTTCTCCGCCCTTCTTAGAGCAAGCTGATAAAGAAAATGCCATAACGCCCACTAAAAGCATTGCCAATAATTTCTTTTTCATTTTCTATATTTCCTTTCGTGCTAAAAATACAGTCTATACTTTACCACAACCATACAGAAAAATCAAAGGTTTTCACAAAACATTCACTATTTAAGGTCTAAATCACATACTTCCAAACGCATTATCGTATCTTTATCGATATTTTCCATATCTACGATACGTCCTGCCTGCTTGGAAATTGCCCTTTCAAGGAAGTTTCTCGCCTCTCTTGCATTAGCAAAATTCTCCGGCTTATTGGCACATATTTTTTCAAAATGATTAAGAGTAGCCGCTTTCGCTTCCTCTGACAATACATAATCCTGCTTTGCCGCCATTCCTTTAACAATGTCCAGAAGCTGTTCCGGTGTATAATCCTCAAACTTCATAAACTTATTAAATCTTGAGCGGAGTCCCGGATTGGAATTAAGAAATTCTTCCATTAAATCAGAATACCCTGCTACTATAACTACAAGATTATCCCTGTTATCTTCCATTGCTTTAAGCAATGTATCAACTGCTTCCTGTCCAAAATCCCCCTGTCCCTTATTAGACGTAAGAGTATACGCCTCATCTATAAAAAGAATCCCGCCTAACGCCGATTCCACAACCTCTGTTACCTTAGTCGCTGTCTGTCCTATGTATCCGCTTACAAGTCCAGAACGGTCCACCTCTACAAGATGACCTCCCGACAAAATACCAAGAGAATGATATATTCCTGCAAGAAGTCTCGCCACTGTTGTTTTACCTGTTCCCGGATTACCCGAAAAAACAAGATGCTTTGATACCGAAGGCTGCTTCAGTCCTCTCTCTTCTCTTATCTTCTGAACTCTCATAAGGTTAACAAGCATATTAACATCATGCTTAACTCCCTCAAGTCCTGTAAGTGCATTAAGCTCGCATAATGCCTCCTCAACGGTCTGCTTATCAGTCTTAACCGACTTCACACAACCCTTAGAGCCTGCGATGCCGTATTCTTTTGCATATTTCTCCATCATACTTATGTAAGATGTGAACTGGGCAAGAATTCTCTCTGACGAAATATCCATTGTCGCAACAAATTCCTGACCGATTGCTCTAAATGTATCAATATATGTTACCGATACTTTACTTCTATTCTTAAGCTTACCCTTAACATCTGCAAGTATAAAATATTTAAAGGAAAAAGGCACATTATCAAGATACCTGCTCTCTCTCAGATGCTCACTTGCAATTACAGAATTAATCATTCCCTGAGTAGCCTTAAACCCGGTTGCCTCTATAATAAAGTCAACCTCCTTCGGTGTCACCTCCGTATCCATTGACGAGAGAAAGCTTAAAAACTTAAGCAATTCATACCTTACATTCTCTCGAAATGTGGTTGTAATCTCATCCTTCATAACACCGTTCTTCTCTATTTCATCCGCAATCAGATAGCACTCTTCAATTCTGTCTCTAATATCTGTATTCATTATTACCTCACAAAATCCTCTGCTCCGTCAGAGTAAAAAATATTATATTCATCGTCTATAAAAACAGCATATACGTTATCCATAGACTCAATAAGTTCCATACCTGCTTCAAGCCCCATAACAAGACACGCCGTACTCAGTGCATCACCTACGTAAGACTCATCCGATATAATTGTAACCGAATAAAGTCCTGAGTCTGCCGGCTTCCCGGTCTTAGGGTCAATTACATGATGATATAGCACTCCATCCTGTTCAAAATATCTTTCATAAATCCCTGAAGTCACCACGCTCTTATCATCAATATTAAGTCCTACCATTACCTCGTTGTTAAGGGTAAAAGGTTTCTTAATTCCTATTGTGAAATCCTTATTCCCCGGCTTATCACCTATACACAAAATATTACCGCCAAGATTAATCATGGCACTTGTAACACCCTGCTCCAACAGATATTCTTTAATTCTGTCGGCAATGTACCCCTTGGCAATTGCTCCCAGATCTATTCTTGTCCCATTAAGACTAACACCCTGTTCGTCCAACTGCACTCTGTCATACCCAATCTGACCAAGTGCACCCTTAACCTCATCATCACCCGGAACCTCTGTCTTCTTAAAATCCCATATTTCAACTAAAGGTGCTACCGTAATATCAAAATCTCCATCAGTAATCTTTCCGTATTCCAAACCATATCCGATTAAGGTAACAAGCTCTTTATCCATATCAGAAACTAATGTTATATCTCCTGCTTCATTAAGCTTATATAGAAGTGAATTAGTGTCCGTTCTGGAAAAAATACTTTCATATTCATCACACATATTCACAGCCTCATCAGCCACACTCTGACTTCCCCCCTCGTATATGACAACCTGTACAAAAGTGTCCATTACAAAACCGTCCGCAGTATAAGTATTTCCCGCCCTGCTGCATCCGAACATAACTATATTTATAAAAACAATCGTAACCAAAAACAATATTTTTTTCATAATAATATTATAAACTTTCTTGACTTATAAATCAACATCAATTAAAATAGTAATAGTTACTATTATTGTTAAAGAAAGGAGGCCCTTATGCCAGCTAAAACAATTAAGTACAGCAGACAGCGCGAGGCAATCAGCGAGTTTCTCATGTTGAGAAAGGATCATCCTACCGCTGAAACAGTGTATGAAGAAGTCCGCAAGCAGTACCCTCATATAAGCCTTGGAACAGTCTACCGCAATCTTGCTTTGCTTGTAGAACTCAGACAGGCAATTAAGTTTCCTGCTGCTGATGGCTTTGACCACTTCGATGGTAATCCGGACCCACACTATCACTTTATATGTGATGAATGTCACAGTATTACTGACCTCAATATTCCTATTATGGAATCAGTTAACATTGATGCATCATATGGTTTTGACGGTGAAATCACCGGACACTCAGCATTTTTCTACGGAAAATGTCACAGCTGTATACACAAAAAATAAATTTTAAAATTCTATGTTGACAAATAAAAAATTTATGGTATCATAAAATCAGTAATCATTACTGATTTCAAAAATTACTAAATTTACAAATAAAGGAGAAAAAAGATATGGCAAAATATGTATGTAATGTATGTGGATATGTTCATGAAGGAGATTCAGCACCTGACAAGTGTCCTGTATGTATGGCACCTGCTGAGAAGTTTACAGAGCAGGCAGGAGAAAGAACTTGGGCTGCTGAACATGTTGTAGGTGTAGCACAGGGCGCACCTGAAGATATTATTGAAGATTTAAGAGCTAACTTCGCAGGAGAATGCTCAGAAGTAGGTATGTACCTTGCAATGGCAAGAGTTGCCCACAGAGAAGGATATCCTGAAATCGGATTATACTGGGAAAAGGCTGCTTACGAAGAAGCAGAGCACGCAGCTAAATTCGCTGAATTACTCGGAGAAGTAATCACAGATTCTACAAAGAAGAATCTCGAAATGAGAATAGATGCAGAAAACGGAGCAACAGCCGGCAAGTTCGACCTCGCAAAGAGAGCAAAAGAACTTAACCTCGATGCAATCCATGACACAGTACATGAAATGGCACGCGACGAAGCCCGTCACGGCAAAGCCTTCGAAGGCCTCTGGAAGAGATACTTTGGCTAAGCTACAAGCCATGCAAGGATAAAATAGTGAAAGCCCGGTTCGGAACACTTGTGTTCCAGGCCGGGTTTTTGCTATTTTAGACTTATAGGGCGACAGCCCGCCAGTGAGAAATGCGGAGCATTTCGTAACTGGGTATGGCTTGTTTTTTTGCGACAGCCCGACAACGAGCAACCCGAAAAGATTGCGAGTATGTAG
>JAZQKW010000169.1:0-9608 GCA_045542375.1 Butyrivibrio sp. | reverse complement strand
AAAGATGTTATATTTTCTTCTTGACTTAAAAATATACTTAAACTATAATCAAGTATGTTAAATGCTGTGACAGGAACAAGTAGCGTTTTGACGATTTCCAACAGAAAGCAGCCGGCTGATGAGAGGCGCAGGATAATCATTACGTGAATACATCCCCGAGCTATGCACCGAACGAAGGTCAAGTAGGCTGCATCGTAAGACATACGTTACAATGTCAGGGTATGATAGTACCTAATGAGGTACCGGGTGTGAATCCGGTATGAATAAAGGTGGTAACACGGCATAGTCGTCCTTTTGGTCAGATGACCAATTGGGCTTTTTTTATTTCACAATTCAGAAAGGAGCAATTCTAATGGGAATTTACGAGGAACTTCAGGCAAGAGGCCTGATAGCACAGGTAACAGACGAAGAACTTATCAGAGATTTGATTAACGCAGGAAAAGCAACCTTCTACATCGGTTTCGACCCAACTGCGGACAGTCTTCACGTTGGACATTTTATGGCACTTTGCCTTATGAAACGTTTACAGGAGGCAGGCAACAAGCCTATTGCCTTAATCGGTGGAGGAACTGCTATGATTGGTGACCCATCAGGACGTAACGATATGCGTTCAATGATGACACCGGAGATTATCGACCACAATGTTGAATGCTTCAAAAAGCAGATGAGCCGTTTCATTGATTTTTCAGAAGGAAAGGCACTTCTTGTAAACAATGCTGACTGGCTTATGGGACTTAACTACGTTGAACTTTTAAGAGAGGTAGGACCACATTTCAGCGTTAACCGTATGCTTACAGCAGAATGCTACAAGCAGCGTATGGAAAAAGGACTTACATTCCTTGAATTTAACTACATGATTATGCAGAGCTTTGACTTCTACACACTTTTCCAGAAGTACGGATGTAATCTTCAGTTTGGCGGTGATGACCAGTGGAGTAACATGCTTGGCGGTACAGAGCTTATCCGTCGTAAACTTGGCAAAGATGCATCTGCAATGACAATAACTCTCCTTCTTAACTCAGAAGGCAAAAAAATGGGTAAAACACAGAAGGGTGCCGTATGGCTTGATGCAGAAAAGACTACACCATACGAATTCTTCCAGTACTGGAGAAACGTAGATGACGCTGACGTTATCAAATGCCTCAAGATGCTTACATTCCTTCCTCTTGAAGAAATCGAAGCAATGGAAAGCTGGGAAGGCAGCAAGCTTAACGAAGCCAAGGAAATCCTTGCGTACGAATTAACAGGACTTGTTCACGGAAAGGAAGAAGCTGAAAAAGCAAGAGAAAGTGCACGTTCAGTATTTGGTGCCGGAGATTCAACCAATATGCCTACTGCTGAAGTATCTGATGAAGATTTCAGAGATGGAACAGTTGATTTAATTACTCTTCTTGTTGCAGGCGGACTTGTAGGAACTCGTTCAGACGGAAGACGTGCCATTGAACAGGGCGGTGTAACTGTTAACGGTGAAAAGGAAACAGATGTAAGAAAGACATATACCAAAGATGATTTCGGTGATGGAATCGTTATTAAAAAAGGTAAAAAGAGCTTTAAGAAATTAGTTCTTAAATAGAAAAACAACGAGGTCGGAACTTTCAAAAAGTTCCGACCTCTATTATGTTATGAATTATTATTTTAAAACATTTTCAAAGTTCTTAATAACATCTTCTTCATTGAAAGGTTTCATAATGAAGAGGTTAGCTCCACTCTTAAGAGCTTCAACAACCTTATCCTGCTGACCTGCTGCTGTAATCATAATTACATTAGCCTTAGGGTCTTTAGCCTTAATCTGCTTAAGTGCCTCTACACCATCCATAACAGGCATTGTAATATCGAGAGTTACAACATCCGGCCTAACTGTGTCATACATATTAACAGCTTCTGAACCATTAACTGCTTCTGCTGCAACAGTATATCCGTTCTTCTCAAGAAGTCCTCTGAGCATCTTACGAATTAATGATGAATCATCAACGATCATTACTCTTCCCTTAGATGCCTCTGTGCTGTCAGATGAAGCACTCTTCTTAAGTTCAACAGCATGAGCTGTAGTACCCGGCTCCATGCTCTCATCCACAGAAATAATAACGTTAACTACTTTGTCATGTATGTATACAGGCATTGTATACACAGTTCCTGTAATATGCTGATTAAGATATACAACCGGTGGAAGCATATCAATATTAAGACCTGTCTTACTTGATTCAGATGCAAAAAGACCATTATTAAGGTTAGCAAATTCGCTTACTGCATCATATATTTCATCGCTTCCTGAAATAGCAGTTCCTCTTGCAAATCCCTTAGCAAGCTCAACTATTCCTTCCATATCATTCTGTGCAGCAAATCCAAGGTATAAGAACTTATCGCCCTTACTTACCTGTCCGGCAAGTACTGTATACTCGTAGTCCTTAGCCTTATGCATTCTGCCAGGATAGAAATCTGTTGTTACGAATCTTGTGATATTTCTAAGCACAAGTCCTGCAAGTCCTGTTACAAGTGGATTCATTGTAGCTGCAAATAAAGGAATAAGCTTATCAATATCTTCTTCCTTAAGAGCTTCAAGCTCATTATCAGTAAATCCATTAGCAGTCTGGAAATCAGATAAATTCTTATCGATTTCTGTGAGCGTCAGACCACCCATATCTGTAAGAAGCTGATAAAACTTCATTGCAACATTACCCTGCTTCTTAAGTAACAATGAAACCTGATCCTCTGTGAGATACTTCTGTTCCACTGCAATATCCCCAAATCTCTTATCCATCTGTGTCTGAAGATGGTTAATCTCCTCTGCCTGCTTCTCAGTCATCATACCATCTGCTACAGCAATGGTTCCTAACTTAACTCTTGCGTTTGACTGTTCTTTCAGAATATTAGTGAGTATCTCCTGTGAAATAACCTCATGTTCCACAAGATATTTACCAAATAACTGACTAAACATATAAATACTACCTCCGTAAACACTACATATTTATTTGATTATACAAGAAAATTGTATAAATTGCCACTATTTTTATACTTTTTTAAAAAAAATTTATTTTTTATGAAAACTGGCTGTTATATATCTGTGAATAAAATCCATTAAGCTCCAATAATTCCTTATGACTGCCCTGCTCAACCACATTTCCATCCTTCATAACAAGTATAATATCTGCTGACTGAATTGTAGAAAGTCTGTGGGCTACAATGAAGCTGGTTCTGCCCTTCATCATTGTTCCAAAAGCTTCCTGTATCTTCATCTCAGTTCTTGTATCAATGGATGAAGTTGCCTCATCCAGTATCAGCATTGGTGGCAGACACAGCATAACTCTTGCAATACAAAGTAACTGCTTCTGTCCCTGTGACAGACTGCCTCCATCCTCTCCAATAATGGTATCATACCCATTAGGAAGTCTTCTGATAAAGCCATGTGCATGAGCGGCTTTTGCAGCCTTAATAACCTCTTCATCTGTTGCATCAGGCTTACCGGTTACAATATTATCCCTGATTGTTCCAGACTTAAGCCATGTTTCCTGAAGAACCATACCATAATTCTCACGAAGACTCTTTCTTGTGATTTTTCGGATATCTGTATCTTCAACCCTGATAGCACCATCATTCACATCATAAAATCTCATTAAAAGATTAATTACCGTTGTCTTACCACATCCTGTAGGTCCCACTATTGCAACTTTCTGACCAGGACTCACTTTAAGATTAAGGTTCTCAATGAGTTTTTTGTCAGGAGTATAAGAAAATGATACATTTTCAAGCTCTATCTTTCCTTCTCCATCCTTAACCACCAGTTCATCCGGCTCATCAGGTGTAATAGGTTCTTCCTCAATCAAATCAATAACTCTTCCTGCACATGCTATGGCATTCTGAAGTTCGGTTACAACACCGGAAATCTCATTAAAAGGCTTCATATACTGGTTGGCGTAGCTCAAAAGAGCAGACAGCGCACCTACGGTAATTCCGCCACCAATAACAGTAAATGCACCAATAAAGGTTACAAGGGCATACACTATATTATTAATGAATCTTGTAGACGGATTAGTAAGTGATGAAAAGAAAATAGCCTTTAATGAATATTTTCTCAATCTCTCATTAATCTCATCAAAAGTTTCAAGAGATTCGTCTTCTCGTCCATATGCCTGCACAATTTTCTCATTTCCGATTATCTCGTCAATAAGTCCGGTCTGTTCACCTCTTGCCTCCGACTGTTTTTTGAACATCGAGTATGTCTTCTTAGATACAAAGGATGCCACAAAAAACGATAACGGCGTTACCAGAACTACTACAAGCGTAATTTTCCAATCATACGTGAACATAAAAATCAATGTTCCGAGTATGGTCATTACTCCGGTAAAAAACTGAGTAAATCCCATTAAGAGTCCGTCCGCAAACTGGTCCACATCTGATATTACTTTGCTGACAATATCTCCGGTAGAATGTGTGTCTACATAATTAACCGGAAGAATCTGAAGTCTGTCAAAAGCATCTTTTCTGATATCCCTAATTATGGAGAATGTTATTTTGTTATTAATAACATTCATAATCCATTGAAATACTGCAACTGCTCCCACTGTTATGAGAATTATTGTTATTATCTGCAATATCCCTTTAAAATCCACATTGCCTTCTCCAATAATTCTGTCAATTGCTTTACCCTGTAACACAGGAATTGCAAGCTGTCCCGCAACCGTTGCAAGTGCAAGAATCAGTGAAGTAATTATTGCCGCCTTGTATTTTGACAGATATTTAAGTATTCGTTTAATCGTTGATTTCTGACCCATTATCTGTTCCCCCCTGTTGCTTTATTTCCGTCTGTTCCGTATATCTCACGATATACTTCACAATCCCTCAATAATTCATCATGAGTTCCTATTCCCTCTACCTCTCCGTCCTCAAGTACAATTATTCTGTCTGCTGACGCGAGTGATGCAGTTCTCTGAGAAACGATAAAAGTTGTTACGCATCCATCCATATTACTGATAGCCTTTCTTAACTTAGCATCAGTAGCATAATCCAGTGCCGATGCACTATCATCCAGAATAAGAATATCCGGTTTCTTAACAAAAGCTCTGGCAATTGTAAGTCGCTGTCTCTGACCTCCTGAAAGGTTACGTCCCCCCTGAAGAATCTTATAATCCAACTTTCCTTCTTTTTCCTCAACAAAATCAAGTGCCTGTGCATCCTTCAAAGCAGCAATTATCTCTTCATCAGATGCATCGTTTTTGCCCCATTTCATATTCTCTCTGATGGTTCCGTTAAACAGTACTGCTTTCTGCATAACAATACCAATTCGGCTTCTCAAATCTTCCTTAGTGTACTCCTTAACATCCACACCATTAACCTTGATACATCCTTCCGTAGCATCATAAAATCTTGGTATAAGATGTACAAGTGAGGATTTTCCTGAGCCTGTTCCACCAATAATTCCAATTGTCTCCCCCTTTTTAACCCTGATATCCACACCACTTATGGATGGTTCCTTGCCATTTTTATAAGTGAGAGACACATTCTCAAATTCTACTGCATATTCTGTATCCGGTATGGCTGCTGATACCTCAGGATATGACATAGAGCTTTCAATTTCAAGTACTTCCTTAACACGGTTGGCAGATGCCATCGCCTTGCTTATCTGAATAATAAGACTTGCAAGTTTAACAAGCTCTACAAGTATCTGCGACATATAATTAACAAGGGCAATAACCTGTCCCTGTTTCAGAGAACCGATTTCAACATTAACAGCACCAAAATATATAAGCACCACCATTGCCACATTAACAATTACAAAAGTAACAGGATTCATAAGTGCAGATATTTTACCTGCAAAAAGCTGTGTCTTAACAAGGCTTTCATTGCCTGACACGAAATTTTCCTTCTCTTCCTGTTCCTTATTAAACGCTCTGATAACTCTTGTACCTGTAAGATTCTCTCTTGTTAATTTAAGAACCGAATCAAGGCCGGTCTGAACCTTCTTATACAAAGGAATTGATGCAAGCATTACACCAAATACCACAATGGAAAGCAGTGGTATGGTAACGCAAAAAATAAGTGCGCACTTAACATCTATTGTAAATGCCATTATCATTGCGCCAAAAACAATAAACGGCGAACGCAAGAAAAGTCTTAGCACCATATTTACACAGCCCTGTACCGCATTAACATCCGTTGTCATTCTGTTAATAAGTTTGGAGGTTCCAAGCTCGTCTATTTCCGTATATGACAGCTTCTGAATATGAGAAAACAGAGAGTGTCTTAATTCCGTAGCAAATCCTGTCGCTGCCTTGGCTGCAAAAAACTGCGCCGTAACAGAACAGGTAAGTCCTACAACCGCAAGAAGTATCAGAATAAGCACCCTTGAAATAATATAGGATTTATCTGCACCAACAATTCCTTTATCAATAATATCTGCCACCACAAGCGGTACAAACAATTCAAAAGAAGCCTCTAACAATTTGAATAGAGGCCCCATTACACATTCTTTAATATAATTTTTGAGATATATAAACAAACTCTTCATTACTGTATCCTATTCTCCAAGTCTTGTGTGTATATAATTCTCTATAATATCTACACATTCCTCATACGATAATTTTCCTGTATTGATGCACAGATCATAATTCTGTGGATCCTTCCATTCCCTTCCCGTATGATACTTATAAAATTCCGAACGGTATTTATCAGTATTAGTAACATGCTGTTCTGCCTTCTTACGCTCGTAAGAGCATCTCTTCATCTCACGCTCAATACATACCTCTTCAGGCGCACATATAAATACTGAAATCATATTAGGGTTATCCTTTAACACATAATCCGCTGCTCTTCCAATGCATATATATGATTCATTCTCAGCAAGTTCCTTAAGAACCTTCGCCTGATAGTTAAAAAGATTATCATTAGATGTAAAATCATTACTATCCGGTGGAATCAGTTCTCCCGAATACACCTTCTTAGAAATACGATACAATAAGCTCTGCTTCATATGTTCATCAACCCTGGCAAAAAGCTCTTCGTTGATTCCACTGTCCTCTGAGGCAAGACTAAGGAGATTTCTGTCATACACACTGATGCCCAATCTCTCACCCAGTATTTTGCTTATGCTTGTAGCACCGCTTCCACATGTTCTGGTAATTGCTATTACGAATTTCTTATTCATAATGGCCACCTCCGTTTCTGATTATTCATCATTTATTTCTGTTATAATAGCCTAATTTAGCTTCAATATATGTTCCAAACGATGCACTCTGTCTGTCCGAACTAAGTCTTCCACCTGATGTAAGGTCAAAATCAAATATATAATCCCTTGCATTTCTAAATTCCTTATCAGGCTTAGTGCATCCCTCATAGTTAGCACTTACAATATCGTAATATCCCTTAAAATGCTCTTCTGTAAGCCACTTGCTTCCTGCTACAGACTCAAGTGCCGCCTTATATTCATCAAGATATAAACCTTCCCTCTCTGTTACAGTATACATAATAAGAGGGTTCTTCTGGTCAGAATATCCGTTTCCCACAGCCCTATCTGTATATGGTGATACTGCTGTCATTCCATCACCCGATGGATTCCAAAGCTTAGTCTGTCCGTAACTTCTGTCATTATCATATGGAATAATAATCATCTTGCCTGTATCAGCCATAAAATAGATATAATAGTTATTATAATTACTTCTCATATCGTCCGGGTCCCCAACAAAATATGCAACCGCAAGATATTTTATGAAATAATCCATATCAACATATTCCTTAAGTCCCTCTTTGCTAATCTTACTTGAATTAACATATTTAATTAATTCCTTGAGGGATTCATGGGATGATGTCTTCTTATTGGTCTTAAGGTCGTAATTATAGAATATGCGTTTCGCATCATCTTCAATACCAATTGAGCACTCTCTGTCAAAGGATGCACCTATCATGGTCCAGCCACATTTGTACAAATCTCCGCCTACTGCTGACTCCGGAAGATATCTCTTAAGAAATGTCTTGTCTACCGGCTCATACACCTTAAATACACCTTCATATACACCGCCAAGAGTAATTGTGGACAATGTCATATTCGGTGCAAGTATGCCAAAATCCCTATATGTATCATATGCATAATTCTCTCTTACATATGTGGTATCATCCATCATATTCCATTTTAATTCAAGTTTCTGAAGAGTAGCAAAGGTTCTGTCCTTAATAACCTCAGTGTCACCGGTTAACTGATATTCGCCTTCATCATACTGTTCCGGATCATCAAATGTCTCCTGAAAATCAAGTTTTAAATGATTAAGCTTGTATATACCTCTTTCTTCAGAATAAATGTCCGTTCTTGAAGTATTACCCTTAAGTCTGATACCAACCTCTTTAAGAAAATATTCCTTAACCCCATCCTTGGTTGTTATCTTAAATGTAACATTACATATACGCGAAACAGAAGACTTATCGTTGCGTTCATAATCTTCCTGAAGCTTAATAAGCTCTTCTTCACTTATATCAATGTCTATCTCTACCTTGTTATTAATATCAAAAAATTCCTGATATAACTGTTCCTCATCCTCAACAGGCGTATCCTGAGTTGGCACATCAGGCGTCTCTGTCGGCGCATCTGTTGGTGCGTCTGTAGGTGCATCTGTTGGTGCGTCTGTTGGTGCATCTGTCGGTGCATCCGTTCCGTCTTCTGTTGAAGCATTGGTTATCTCTGTACTCGAAGATGTCTCATCAACAGTTGTATTTCCTTGGCTACATGCTGTAATAAGCATTGTACACAGCACAGTTATGCATATTAATAATCTTTTAATTTTTGTCATGAGGACCTCCGTACATATCTTATATATACTATTATAATGATAATTTATTACATTGTAAATGAAATCTAAATATTATGGTGTTTTTTTGTCACTATAAGTTTAATCACAAAACCTGCCACAAATGAAACTACTCCAACCAAAATAACAATCCACACCGGCGCTCCGTTTTTTCCATTATCAGCTTCTTTTTCTTCTCCAGCCTCTTCTGTAGTCTGTTCCGTGGTTGGTTCTTCTACTGTAGGCTCCTCTGTAGTCGGCTCTTCCGTTACAGGTTCCTCTGTTGTTGGTTCTTCTGTATTAACCTCAACTCCTTCAATATTAGGAATTGCACCCTGATACTTAGGCATTACAACAACTGTTATATTATATTTTTTCACAGTACCATCTTCTGCTACACATTCCACAACTGCTTCATTAGTGCCCTCCTTAAGGGCTGTAATCGAAGCCTTTCTAACCCCTTGTGCTTTGCCGTCTGCCGGTGTTCCATTTATTTCATATGGACTTCCTGTATATTCATACGGAAGATACACAACATATTTTGTACCATCCTGAGAAAATCCCGGTGAAACAACTCCACTACTCACAGCAATGGATGACATGTTAGCATTGGATGACATTACGTAATTAGGGTCCTGCTTTCTCACAACATTAAGATTATAGCTTCTTACGCTTCCATTCTCCGCTGTAACATTAACCACAACTCTGTTATTACCTACCGAAAGACTATTGCCTGCAATTGATACCCTAGCTCCACCATCCGCTGCCTGTGCCTTGATATTAAGTGAGCTTACCTCGTATTCTACTTCTCCAAGGTTATAGGTTGTAACATCCGGCCCA
>JAZQKW010000168.1:0-47715 GCA_045542375.1 Butyrivibrio sp. | reverse complement strand
TTCCTGACAGGCGTAAACGTGGGCTTTATGCCGGCAGGTAATTTCCTTGGGCAGACAATTGCAGGGCTTTCATTCTCATGGATTATCGTTCCAATTGGTATGATAATCGGTTACTTTATAGTTAAAGCTGAGCCTGCAGTTTTCGTACTTACCAAGCAGGTTGAGGAAATGACATCGGGTGCAATTTCAGCAAAAGCAATGGGTAACAGCTTATCAATTGGTGTTTCCTTATCAGTTGGGCTTGCCATGATTAGAGTACTTACAGGAATTTCAATTCTGTACTTCCTTGTACCGGGATATTTAATCGCTCTTGTTTTAACATTTTTTGTACCTAAGATATTTACAGCAATTGCTTTCGACTCAGGTGGTGTAGCATCGGGTCCTATGACAGCTACCTTCCTGTTGCCTTTCGCAATGGGAGCCTGCGAGGCTTTAGGCGGAAATATAATTACAGATGCTTTTGGCATTGTAGCCATGGTTGCAATGACACCGCTTATTACAATACAGATAATGGGATTGATATTCCGAATCAAGGAGCGCAAACTTCACAAGAATACAGTTCCGGCGGCAGATACACTTGCTACATCTGACGATATGGATATTATCGAATTGTAATTTTCAGAATCGAGGTAAATATGGGAAATTTGTATTTGATGACCACTATTGTGGATAGAAAAGATGTTAACAGATATATCGATTTATTCAAAGAAAATAACATGAACGTTATGCACCTTACATTGGGATTTGGAACGGCGGCTAACGAGATAATGGACTATCTGGGGCTCGAATCCAGAGAGAAGGCAGTTTCTTTTTCCGTAGTGGAGGAGAATTCTTGGGTTGATATAAAAAAACAACTTGAAAAGAAGCTCAAAATAGATGCTCCGGGTGGCGGAATTTCGTTCATTACACCTATAAGCAGTATTGGCGGTAAGAAGGCTTTGAATTATCTTATCGAGAATGAAAATTATCAGAAAGAGGAGGAATCCACATTGAAGAATACAGAGCGTGAACTTATTGTTGTTATTGCTGAACAGGGATATACAGAATTAATTATGGATGCTGCCAGAGGTGCCGGTGCTTACGGCGGAACAGTTATCCATGCAAAAGGAACCGGTCAGGCTGCTGCCGAGAAATTCTTAGGCGTTACAATTGCTGCTGAAAAAGAAATGCTGTTCATCGTTACCAAAACAGAACAGAAGAACAACATAATGCAGGCAATTATGAAGGATGCCGGACTTGACAGCAAAGCAAAATCCATCGTATTTTCACTACCAGTATCTGACACCGCTGGTCTTAGATTGGTAGAAGATTAAAAAAACGGGAGTGCCCTGACAAGGTTGCTCCCGTTAGTTATACTTTTACTCACACATAGTTATAATAATTTCAAAATCCCCTGACATTAACGGTGCCATATTAACATACTGAGAATAGTCAAGTGTTACATTACATGGTTTGCCAAGGTATGTGGCATCGAATGATATTCCTGTTTGCGAAAGAAACTTCTCCATTGTAATTTCAGAAAGGTCAACATCTTCGCCTAAAATAGCCTTTACCTTATTTAAAAATGGCTGATAAAGCGGTGTATAATCCGGCTTTCCTTCGTCTGGAGCTTCTGCAATACCAATTTCGCCCTGAAATTTTGTTTCTAGAGAAATAAGCTCTCCATCCTTCATAACATTCTTAATAGATATATCAAGCTCCGGTGTAAATATGTTAGTATAGTTCTCACAGTGCTTAATGGTAGTCATGGTAAAATCATTATCTGTAGAACCATCCGGATAATTATTAACTATATACGTATATCCATCTGATTGTGTTTTCTTATAAATTTCATCCAGCCCATGCTTCATATATTCAGCACCAAATGTGCTAATTTCATTTATATCTGTTGAACCAAAGTTACCTAATATGAAATCCTCGAACGAAAAAACATCAGGAGTTATAATACTTGTATAATTTGCATTATAGTATGATTGGTCACTTGAACTGCTCTTTTCATTCTTATGAGAAACAGTTACTTCAAACTTGATACTATCCATATTTTCGCCACCACTAGTAATGCTACGTTGCAATTTGTAGTATGTCGTACCTATTTTAATAACATCATACATTGTAGACTTATAAGCAGAGCCTGTTTTATCTTTTCCATCTGCATCTTTTGCATAGGTTAAATAATTGGCGATCTCATAACCAAAAATACTTTCAAGCAAAGTGAAAGCCTTCTTCTGAAAATCCCTGTTTACATTAACATTACAGATATTAACTCCGATTGTATTAGGTGTATTATAATTAGCATAATCAGTAGTCATTGAAATTATATAATCATACATAAAATCTTCGTCAGCATAGCTGTCCTTTTTAGATTTATCATATGCATACACAATATCTGTAACTGTATATCGTTTCTGCGTACCCACATCCGTGAAATTTTTAATTTCACATTCTTCTATATAGCGTGTTCCGAATTCATGTTCATTTCCGTTATGTAAATCGTTATTCTTTATACTTTCTATTATGTCATTTTCTGAAAGCTTAAAAAATGTGTCCGCAATATTGGCACTAAGTACACCACCGGCATAATCGATTGTTGTATATTCTATTTCAGGCATGTCAAAAGAATCTATTGGATAATAATCCCATTTTTCATCCCCGGTTTCATAGGTCTCTTTTTCCGCTGTCTCAGTTTCTTTTTTATCTGAGTCATCTTTATCTGTAGTACCTGCCGTAGGGTCAGCGCTTGCAATATGTTGATTTGAAGTATCATTATCTTTTCTGCCTAATGATGTAACACCAATTACCACACCGGCAACTGCAGCTATAGCTGCAACAGAGATACCAGCTATCTTTCCGGCAGATAAAGTTTTCACAGTTTTGCCGGTTAAGGATTTCATTGTTTTGGCAATGACACCGGTTGATGAAGGAATACTGCTATCAGGAATTGATGCGGCAAATGCCTCACTTTCTTTTGCAAACAGTATAAAAAGGAATGGAATAATTGCTGAACAACGAAGTTTAACGTTGTTATCTTCAAGCTTATTCACTTCACCGGCAATGAATTTTTTAGCATAGTTCAAGCGGCTTCTTACCGTATTTTCTGAACAGTTATATGCTTCAGCGATTTCTTTCACCGGCATATCTTCGTAATAGTACATAAAAACCGTTATCTTCTGTTCCAGTGGAAGTTTTTCAATAATAGACCTTAAGATACCTGCAACTTCATTATCAATGTACTGCTCTTCAATATTTTTTGCCTTGTCAGGAATTTCTGTAAAGGAATTATCATCATCAATACTTTCAAATTTAATCACATTGTTATGCTTTAGCAAATTAAGTGCCTTATTATTGGCTATTCTGATAATCCACGCCTTAAATTTGCTCTTATCGCTCAAGGTATCAAGCTTTGAAAAAGCGTCAATAAAGGTATCCTGAGCAACATCGTATGCGTCAGCATCATTCAAATTCAGTTTCTTACATACATACAAAACATCCTTGTAGAATGAGTTGTAAAGGGTTTCCATAGCCAGATTGTCTTTTTTAAGTGCTCTGTCTACGAGTTCTGTGATATTCTTCTTGTTCATTTCTTCATTGGTGCAGGTATCGTCCCTGCATGTCCTCCTTTTTATAGTGCGACACAATAGCATTTTATTGCGTCTTCAATATATTGACAACTGAGAAATGAAAAATTGTTTAAATATTTTTTAAAAAATTAGGCGGTCATTATTCTGACTGCCTAATTGTTAATCGTAATGTGAATTTTTAAATTCCATCATTTGCGTGTCAACTGCACCACCGTCTCCACATGCCCCGTATGACAAAACTGGTCCACCCCTTGCACCTTCTTTATCTCATACCCACGCTCCACAAGGTACTTAAGGTCCCTCGCAAGTGTAGCCGAATCGCAACTCACATACACGATTCTCTCAGGGCTCATCTGCACCATGGTATCAAGAAGCTTCTCATCGCACCCCTTTCTCGGCGGGTCAACTACAATAACCTCGGCGTGAACATTCTCCTCCTCATACATACGAGGAAGAACCTCTTCCGCCTTGCCAACATAAAACTCAGCATTAGTTATATTATTGATACTTGCGTTAACGCGGGCATCTTCAATGGCTTCCGGAACAATTTCAACACCATATACCTTCTTCGCCTTCTGTGCAAGGAACAGAGAAATTGTACCGATTCCGCAATACAGATCCCATACCGTTTCGTTACCGGTAAGGCCTGCATACTCAAGAGCAAGACCGTACAGAACCTTAGTCTGAACAGGATTTACCTGGTAAAAAGAAAGAGGCTGAATGCGGTATTTTACGTCACCAATGTAGTCTTCAATATAAGGATTGCCACTAAGAAGGGCGCACTCTCTTCCAAGAATAACATTGGTCTTCTCTGTATTAAAATTAAGCATAATACTTGCAATTTTTCTGTCATCCGAAAACTCAAGATTGTTAAGTCTTTTAACAAGTTCATCCTTTGCAGAAAGCTTTTTACCATTAATAACAAGGCAGACCATTATCTGTCCCGTAGCGAATCCTGTGCGGATGAGAACGTGACGGACAAGTCCGGTATGAGACTCTTCATTATATGGTTCAATGTTGTTCTCAACCATAAAAGCCTTGATTTCTGCAAGAATTCCTGCATTAATATCCGAGCCGATAAGGCAGTCCTCGTTAGGAATAATTGAGTGGGTTCTGCCGGCGTAGAAGCCCATTACGATATTTCCGTCACGGTCACGACCAACAGGAAACTGAGCTTTGTTGCGGTATCTGAAAGGGTCATCCATGCCAATTACAGGAGGTAGTTCTATGTCCGTAATGCCTCCGATGCGGGCAAGGTTGTTCCTTATAATGTGGTTTTTGAATTCAAGCTGCTTTCTGTAGTCCATTGCCATAATGGTACAGCCTCCGCAGGCCTTGGCAACAGGACATAGTGCAGGAACTCTGTCTGCGGATGGCTCAATTATCTTCATAAGTCTGCCGTAGCCGTAGTTCTTTTTTGTCTTGGTGACTTTGGCGATGATGCGGTCTCCCTTAAGGGCATCCTTCACAAAAAGAGCGTAGCCATCTATTTTGCCTACGCCCTCGCCGCTTATTGTCATATCTTCAATTAAAAGTTCGTATTCTTCGTTCTTCTTAATATCCATATCAAATAATCGTTTTCCTTATATTACTGTCTAACATTTTGTTGAAACCGGTCCACTCGCCGTTCTGTGCGCCCGGTGTACTGATAGCTTCCTTAAAGGTCTCTAACTTGGCATCCATATCATCTGCATAGTGAAGGGCAAGTGCCTCTGCAAGCGCAGGTTTCTTAGGTGAACCGTATTCAAATTCGCCATGATGCGCCACTATGCAATGCTTTAACTGACGCTCAAGGATTGCAGGAAATCCAGGAATTTCCCTTACTGCATTGCCGATAATCTCACAGCCCATAACAATGTGTCCGAGAAGCTGTCCGTCATCCGTATAATCATTCTCAGGGAATGCAGAAAGCTCATACACCTTACCAACGTCGTGGAACACGGCTGCAGTAAGAAGTAAATCCTTATTAAGATAACTGTATCTGTCAGCCACAAAATTACATAACCTCACAACTCCAAGTGTATGCTCAAGAAGTCCGCCGATAAAACCATGATGAACCTTCTTCGCCGCTGAATGACGCTTAAAAGATTTTATGAAATTAGCATCATTTATGAAGAACTTCTTAATAAGTTCAGAAAGATATGTATTCTTAACCTTACCCACCAGATTCATAAGCTCGGTATACATTTCCTCAATGTCATACTCAGAGGCAGGAAGATAATCACTTTCTGAATAAGAACCCTCCTCTGCCTTCTGGGCAGATGTAATATTAAGCTGCAGAGAGCCGTTAAAAACAGTAACATCTCCCGTTATGCTCACATAATCCATTGCATCAAAATCATCTCTTATTCCAGGCGATGAAGGATTCCATATTTTGCCGTCAATTGCTCCTGTCTTGTCCTGAAGAATGAGACTTCCGTATTCCTTACCATTCTTAGTAACCGCAGAAGTCTTCTGCTTACAGAAAAATATTCCGTTAACTCTCTCGCCTTCATTAAGCATATTAATATACTTCATAATAATAATTAACCTTTCCTCTAATCATTCTACTATTCTACACCCAACATAAGGTTAAATTCAATCTCTTTATACATATCTCTGCCTTTTCTTTTGATGGTCACATTCAGAGAATCCCCCGAGTCGTATTTTGCCAAAATATCCATAAATTCCTTCATATTAGTCACCGGCTTAGAGTTAATTCCACAGATAACATCCCCTGTCTGAATTCCAATGGAATATGCAGGTGAATTGGTCTCCACAACGGATACATATATACCCGATGGTATTCCGTTACTCTGCTTAATCTCATCTGTAACTTCCTGTCCCCTGATACCAAAATATCCTGTAGTCCTTCCGTTACAAAGTCGCTCCACAAGGTCAATTATGTCGGATACAGCATAAGCTGTTACAAGATTGGTGCTACCACTGTTATAAGATGTAGTAACTATTCCAACAACCTTACCATTAATATTGGCAAGAACCCCGCTTGAGCTTTCCGTACCTGTAATATCAGTATTGATAAGTCTGTAGCAGGAATCGGTATCGTTAATGGAATTGTTGACTCCAGTTGCCATTCCATATCCCATAGAGCCTGCAAATCCGTATAATTTGCCCACTGCAATAAGAATGTCTCCCTGTCTTACCATGGCGGAATCAGAAAGACTTGCAACATTTACAGAGGTATTGTTAACCGAACCCGTCTTCAACACAGCAAGATTAGTAGTTATATCCCCTGCCATAAGAGTAGCCGTATCCTTTCCACCGTCAGGATAAGTAACAACCAGATTGTTAGTATTCTTAACAAGTGAATAATCCGTCAAAATATAATATCCATTCTCACCTGCTGCCACAACAAGACCATATTCCTCACTTATATTCTGATATGTGGAATTGAACCAGTCCACATTCTCCTTAGACGCAGTAACTGTTACCATAGAGCTGTTAACCTTGCCTGCTACCTTCTTAAGAGATTCATAATACTTTGAGTAATCCATGAGAAACTCATCATCAGGCTCCTCTTCTGTCGGAGCCTCAGTTGGCTTAGTCGGCACCTCAACAGGTGGAACCGTAATGGATTCCGTCTCTGAATTATCGGTGGTTGTCTCCTCTGTAGTAGTCTCCTCTTCACCGGAAAGAGTTATGGTAGGCCTGGTAGGCGGTTCCTCAATATACTTGTTACCTGTCTTATACACTAAAAGCATTACAAGACCTGCCACCAGTCCAAAAAACACTGCCATAAGAAGAATTACCAACGCCTTCTTAAGATATCTCTTAACCTTCTTCCATGGCTCCTTAACTATATGTTCAGTATATAAATCATATTCCTTATCTTCCATATCAAGTACCTTTCTGATATTCAGTATATATCCATTTATTATAAAACCCAATTATGAACATTTTATGACATATTGAACTTTATTTGTAAGTAGGGTAAAATAATGTAAAACATTTTTATAAGGATATATTATGAACAACAAGGCATTACACATACTTGAATATGACAAAATAATAGACCGACTTACGTCATACGCAACATCAGAGCCGGGCAAGACGCTTTGCCGTAATCTGGTGCCAACAGACGATACAGAGATAATAGGCAGGCTTCTTTCTGAGACAACTGCTGCTTCATCAAGAATTTTTGCAAAAGGAACCCTTTCTTTTTCAGGATTAAAGGATGTACGTGTGTATGTTAAGAGTCTCGAAGTTGGAAGCGTTCTTGGCATACGGGAATTATTGGATATTGCTGTTCTTTTGCACATAACAGACAGAGCTTTAGCCTATAACGGTGAGACTTCAGACCTGCTCACTGAGAGATTTGAAGCCCTGAATCCGGTTAAAGAATTACACAGCGAAATCACCCGTTGCATTATATCAGAAGACGAGATTTCAGATGATGCAAGCAGTACACTTAAGGACATCAGACGAAGCAAGCGTAATGCCAACGAACGAATCAAGTCAGAGCTTCAGAAGATGTTATCAGGAAGTGACCGAAGCTACCTTCAGGAAGCAGTAATCACTACAAGGGACGGCAGATATTGTGTGCCGGTCAAGGCAGAGTACCGCTCTCAGGTACCGGGAATGATTCACGACCAGTCCAACACAGGCTCAACCTATTTTATCGAGCCGATGTCAGTTGTTAAGCTTAATAACGACCTTCGTGAGTTGGATATCAAAGAGTCCGAAGAAATCGCCCGTATCCTTGCTACTCTTTCAGCAATGGCAGCGGAACATATTACAGAGATAATTACAGACTATGAAATTCTTGCAGAGCTTGATTTTATTTTTGCAAAAGCACGCCTAGCCCATTCATATAAAGGCAGCGAACCTCTTATGAATGAGGACGGTTTTATCCATATTAAAAAAGGTCGCCACCCACTGATAGATGCCGCCAAAGTTGTACCGGTGGACATCACTCTCGGCAATGGCTATGACCAGCTTATAATTACCGGACCTAACACAGGTGGTAAGACTGTAACACTTAAGACTGTAGGCCTTTTTTCATGTATGGCCCAGTCAGGACTTCACATTCCTGCTTTTGATAACTCAAGCCTTACGGTATTTCATGATATTTTTGCTGACATAGGTGATGAACAGAGCATTGAGCAGAGCCTTTCCACTTTTTCTTCACATATGAAGAATATTGTTCACATACTTGAGAAGGCAGATTACAGAAGTCTGGTTTTATTTGATGAGTTATGTGCAGGAACCGACCCAACAGAGGGTGCCGCCCTTGCCATATCCATTTTAACCAACCTGCATAAGCGAAAGGTTACAACTGTTGCAACCACACATTACAGCGAGCTTAAAATATACGCACTGTCCACTGATGGTGTTGAGAATGCCTGCTGTGAATTTGACGTATCAACACTTGCTCCGACCTACAGACTTTTAATCGGAATACCGGGAAAAAGTAATGCATTTGCTATCTCAGGCAAATTAGGTCTTCCTTCATATATCATTGAGGATGCCAAGCAAAATATCGGTGTTCAGGATAAGGTATTTGAAGATATCATATCCGACCTAGAGAAAAGCAGAGTCACAATAGAACGTGAACAGGCTGAAATTGAACTTTATAAGAAAGAAATTGAAGAACTTAAATCAAGACTTAAGACTAAAAACGAACGTCTTGACGAACGTTCTGACAGCATTATAGAAAAGGCAAGAGAGGAAGCACTTGCAATATTAAGAGAGGCTAAGGAAACTGCTGACGATACAATCCGCAAGTTCAACAAAGCGGCTCAGAAGGGCATGTCCATATCTGATATGGAAGCCGAACGTGAGCGTATCCGCAAGCAGATGGAACGTACTAATGCGAAGAAAAAGAATCCTTCCGAAAAGGTTCAGTCCCGTAATTATACTGCCAAGGATTTTCACATTGGCGACAGAGTACATGTAATCAGTATGGGACTTGATGGTACGGTACACACCCTTCCTGATGCCAAAGGCAACCTTATGGTTACAATGGGAATCCTTAATTCCAAGGTTAATATTAAGGATTTGGAAATTATAGAGGAAGCCTCAGCTGCTGAGAAACTTAAGAATAAGGGTACCGGAATCGGTAAGCTGAAGATGAGTAAAACTGCTTCCATTTCAGCTGAAATTAATCTTATTGGAATGACCAAGGATGAAGCGCTTATGGAACTTGACAAGTATCTTGATGATGCTTTTCTTGCTCATATTTCACCGGTAAGAGTAGTTCACGGCAAAGGAGCTGGCATATTAAGAGATGCAGTCCACAGCTTCTTAAAGAGACAGAAGCACGTCAAATCCTATCGCCTGGGCTCATTTGGCGAGGGCGATTATGGCGTTACCATAGTAGAATTCAAGCAATAAAGGAGGTGCCATATGGCAACCAGACAGAAAATCCTTATCGTTGATGATGACAATAATATAGCAGAACTTATTGCACTTTACCTGAATAAGGAATGTTTTGAAACTCTGATTGTTAATGACGGTGAAAGTGCACTGGTAGAGTTTCACAGATTTAACCCTAATCTGATTCTTTTGGACCTTATGCTTCCGGGCATTGACGGATATCAGGTATGCAGAGAGATAAGAAGAGAAAATAACACTCCTATTATTATGCTATCTGCCAAGGGCGAGATTTTTGACAAAGTATTAGGACTTGAGCTTGGTGCAGATGATTATATGATTAAGCCTTTTGACTCCAAAGAGCTTGTGGCAAGAGTTAAGGCAGTGCTCAGAAGATTTACGACACAGTCTGCTACAACCCCTGAGCCAAAACCGGTAGGTGACTACATAGAGTATCCTGACCTTATAATCAACCTTACCAACTACTCAGTAATGTACAAAGGCAACGTAGTAGATATGCCGCCAAAAGAACTTGAATTATTGTATTTTATCGCTTCATCACCTAACCAGGTGTTCACAAGAGAACAGCTCCTTGACCATATCTGGGGCTATGAATACCTTGGTGACACAAGAACGGTTGATGTACATATAAAACGTATCAGAGAGAAAATCCGTGACCACGAAAAATGGAGTATCGGAACTGTATGGGGCGTAGGTTACAAATTTGAAACGAAAAGGTAGATATGAAAAATAAGATTTTATACAGAATTATAATTTCATATATTTTGGCAGTGGTATTTAGTTTTTTCCTAATCTCCTTCCTTAATTCCCATCTTACCTACAAGCACTTTTTGAAACAGGAACAGGAAGCACTCTACAGAGAGGCCAACTATATTGCAGGCAGTTATGTATCCGATTACTATAGCAGAACTACTCCTGTTAATTCCATGGCTACACAGTTAAAGGCAATTTCCCTGTACATAGAAAGTGACATTATGTTTATAGCAACTGACGGAAAAGTCATAATCGACACAGGTAACAAGGGTATTCCGCTTATTGAGAATTTTGACCTTACCAACTACGCTGACAAGCACTACACCATTGATAATTTTTTCGGGGTATACGACAGTGATTACCTAAGCGTATATTATCCTGTAGTATATAATTTTTCCACCAGAGGATATGTTGTAATAAGCAAGCCTGTAAGTCTTATCAGAGCGCAATCAGACAAAGCATTTGTATACAATTACATTACACTTATTGTATGCTACACAATTCTGGCAGGAATACTGGTGTACTTTAACAGATATGTAAGCAAGCCCGTAAATCGTATGATAGACACCATAACCGCTTACACCAAGGGTAATTTTACGGAAAAGACAGGTATAAAACGTAACGATGAAATCGGACGACTTGCTGCATCCCTTGATTACATGGCATCGGAATTCAGTAATGTTAACGAATATCAGAGAAAATTTATCACCAATATTTCCCACGATTTTCGTTCTCCACTGACCTCCATTAAGGGATATCTTGAGGCAATGCTGGATGGCACAATCCCGCCTGAAATGCAGGAAAAATACCTGAATATCGTAATCTCGGAAACAGAACGCCTTACAACCCTCACTAATAATATTTTGACAATGAATACGGTCTCAGATAAGGGTTCTGTTCTTGATATACAGTCTTTTGACATAACTCAGGTTATCAAATCGACTATTGAAACCTTTCAGGGCGAATGCGAGAAAAAGAAGATTCACTTTAAGCTTCTTTTTTCCGAAAAAACACTTAATGTCATAGCTGACAAGACCAAAATTGAACAGGTCGTATATAATCTCATTGATAATGCCATCAAATTCAGCAACAATGAGTCATCAATCATCATATCTGCCAGCGAAAAGGGCGACCATATAATAATTTCCGTAAAAGACTTCGGTATTGGAATTCCTAAAGAAAGCATTCCTAAGATATGGGACAGATTCTACAAATCCGACCTGTCACGAGGAAAGGACAAAAAAGGAAGCGGTCTGGGACTTGCAATCGTTAAAGAAATCATCGTTGCTCATGATGAATACATAGATGTAATAAGCACGGAAGGCGTAGGAACAGAATTTATTTTCGCCCTTCCAAAAGATAAAGAAAGCCGTACACCTTTCTTATAACCGGGTTAATCCCAGTCAAAGGTGCGCGGCTTTCCGTGCATTTTAAGTCCTAAAAAATCATTCTGCCTGAGAGCTTCATACAAAACGATGGCAACTGCATTAGACAGATTAAGTGACCTTATCTCACCCCACATAGGAATTCTTATGGAGGTATCCTGATAATTCTTAAGTATCTCCTCAGGTATTCCCGCACTTTCCTTGCCAAACATAATATAGCAGTCATCTTCATACTCAGCATCCGAATAACTCTTAGCAGCCTTAGTAGTTGCCATATATATCTTAGCTCCCGGATTCTTACTGAGGAAATCTTCAAAATCACTATAAACTGTAACGTCTAATTTATCCCAATAATCCAGTCCCGCTCTCTTAAGCATCTTATCATTAATCTGAAACCCAAGAGGTTCTATGAGATGCAGCCTTGTATTGGTGGCAACGCAGGTTCTGCCTATATTACCTGTATTAGGCGGCATCTCAGGCTCATGTAAAACTATGTTAAGCATTATATCAGCCTTCTCTCAGAGAAATATCAAATTCGATTGTCTTATTACCTTCATAAGTAAGAGGCACACAGATATTCTGTGCAAAAGAACTTCCAATATAGAAATTACCTGTAATGATTGAAGGTGGTGTAATATCAATTAAAATTCCCTTAGTAGATAATAATGTTGCGGCATTACCAAGCATCATATTACCAAGCTCGCTTAAAGCACTCATTGAAAGGTCATCTAACTGTGTAATTGGCATCATACACATCTTAGATGCAATATCGCAGGCAACATCCTGCTGTACAGCAATAAGAACCTGACCACTTACCTGTCCTGTAACACCAAGACTAATAACAACACTGGACTCGTCAAAAGAAGTTGTCTTAACGTATGGTTTACCGGCCGAAAGCTTAACTCCACACACGTTAGAAAGCACGCTTGTCGCCGCTACCAAAAAAGGATTGATGTATTCGATTTTCATTTCACTTGCCATTGTAATTCTCCTATCTGTTCTCTCTTAATCTATTAATAAAATTCTCGAGTCTTTCCATTGCTGTCTTCAAATTGTCCAAAGAACTTGCATATGACATTCTGAGGAAGCCTTCCCCACAGTCACCAAATGCCGTTCCCGGAACAGCAGCCACCTTCTCTTCATTAAGAAAACGTGTTGCAAATTCATCAGAGGTCATACCAAACTCCGATATATTAGGGAAGATATAGAATGCACCAAAAGGTTCAAAACACTTAAGTCCCATACCTCTCAGTCTGCTAAGCATAAACTTACGCCTTCTGTCATATTCTTCCTTCATCTTCTGAACCTCATCATCACAATTCTTAAGTGCCTCAACTGCCGCATACTGGCTGTTAGTCGGAGCACACATAATTGCAAACTGGTGAATCTTAAGCATCTGAGACATTATCATCTCCGGTCCGCAGGCATAACCAAGTCTCCATCCTGTCATTGAAAATGCCTTAGAAAAACCGTTAATTACAATTGTTCTTTCCTTCATGCCCTCAATTGATGCAATTGAACAATGTGTAACGTCACCATAGGTGAGCTCTGCATATATCTCATCGGATACTACAAAAATATCCTTCTCAATTACAACCTTGGCAATCTCCTCAAGCTCTTCTCTTGTCATAACAGCACCTGTCGGGTTGTTAGGAAAAGCAAGAACAAGTATCTTGGTCTTAGGTGTAATTGCGCTTAAAAGCAATTCTTTAGTCAGCTTGAATTCATCCTCTTCCCTCAAATTAACAGAAACAGGAACTCCATCTGCCAACACTACACATGGGTCATAGGACACATAGCAGGGCTTAGGAATGATAACCTCATCCCCAGGATTAAGCATTGCTCTAAACGCAAGGTCTATAGCTTCACTTCCTCCTACCGTAACAATAGTCTCCTTAACCGGGTCATACTTAAGATTATATTTTCTGTCAAGGTATGACGAAATCTCTTTTCTCAGTTCCAAAAGACCTGAGTTGCTGGTGTAATAGGTTCTACCCTTCTCAAGGGCATATATTCCTTCTTCTCTGATGCTCCATGGTGTGTCAAAATCCGGTTCTCCCACACCTAAGGAAATAGCATCCTTCATCTCACTTACTATATCAAAAAACTTTCTTATGCCTGATGGCTTAATTGTGACAATCTTGTCTGATAGCGGGTTTCTCATGGCGTAATCATCATCCTTTCGTCTGATTGTGAAGCCTCAAGCACCGTTCCATGATCCTTATATTTCTTAAGCACAAAATGTGTTGAAGTACTAAGTACTGCATCAAGAGGCGCAAGCTTGTCGGAAACAAACAAAGCAACCTGCTTCATAGACTTACCTTCGATAATTACGGTAAAATCAAATCCGCCGGACATAAGATAAAGTGCATGAACTTCATTGTAGTTATATATTCTCTCTGCAATGGAATCAAATCCGATTCCTCTCTGTGGTGTAACCTTAACCTCAATAAGTGCCGTAACCTTCTCATCACTAGTCTTATTCCAGTTAATAAGTGTGTGATATCCGCAGATAACTCTCTCTTTCTCCATATCTGCTATTTCATTGGCAACTTCAATCTCAGTTACACCCATCATCGCGGCGAGATCCGCTATATCTATTCTGCTGTTCTTCTCAAGAACTGCTAAAATCGCTTCACGCATATCACATTCTCCTTTACATCTTATCTAAATATCTGACTTCATCCTCATTGCGAAGTACCTTCGCATTATTATCAGTTACTTTACCAATAATATATGCAGGGATGCCTGATTCCTCCATAGCTTTAACAAGGGAATCTCCATCCTCACAGGCAATTATCACACTTCCCGACGACTTCATCATATATGGATTAATATGGAAAAACTCAGCAATCTCTATTGTCTCCTGTCTGACAGGTATAGCTCTTAAATCAATGTCAAAGCCCTTACCTGACCCTTCAGCAAATTCCCAGAGTGCCCTGAATATTCCTCCATCAGATATATCATGTATCGCTGCCACACCATTGTGCACTGCAATGTCGGCCTCTTCCTTAACAGTAAGCCACTCACTATAGTGCATTGCAGACTCAAGGTACTCTTCCGTAAACCTTCCCTTAAGCTCATCCACCTTATCCTGGCAGCTCATAATCATAGCAATCTCTTCAAGTCCAATCCACTTAGTCACAACAATATCCATTCCAGCCTTAACGTTGCGAATTGAAGGAATGTTCCCGTTAGCAATACCTACTGCAGTTACAGAAACACAGAAACGCTTAACCGCATCCGTAACCTCCGTATGTCCACCTGCAAGAGTCGTTCCGCAGACCTCGCATGCTGCCTTAATACGCTTGGTATATGCCTTAAGCTGGTATTCGTTGTAACTCTTAGGCAAAATAAAGGAAGCTTCCATCATAAGAAGTTCCCCACCCGATACCCAGATATTGTTAGCAGCCTTAATAACTGCTAAATCAGGTGCAATCACGCAATCAGTAAGTCCTACTGCCGAAGCTGCCAGAATGCGATTCTCACCACACTCTGCCGATGCAGCATCAACTGCCGTTCTCGGCGGACATTTAAGTAAATTAACAACGCTTCTCTTTAAAATTGTTCCCGATACTTTACCAACTGGCATAATTACAACCTACTTAAATAATATACTGCTCTTTATCATATCACAAAATCAAAAACATTCCAATACTTATTGCCATAAAACCTTATATTTCGTATAATAAAATATAACTATCAGATTGCAGATAATACTATTGGCAATACCATTGCAATTACAAGTACAATTGCTATAATTACTGTTGCTGTTTTTTTGCTTTTTTTACTGGTAAACATACTAATAATTCCTTTCTGAGGTGTATAATGTTTGAAAATTTTGGTCTAATCTTATTCTTCGGCACCGCTATTCTAGGTGCATTTATGATATTCGGATTTAAGAAATCCTCCCGGGATAACAGCCAGCGCAAGGAGTCCTTCTGGGACAGGGAGCGAAGAGCCAATGTTTCCCGCAGGAAAGACATATCATCACTCAATTATATAAGCATTCCTCTGAATCAGCTTCCCTTTGTCGATACTGATGATGATGAGATACTTGAGTACCACAGATCCATTAACAGACTTGCCACTATGAAGATACTGAATCTTACCGGCATTACCAATACTGAGTTGAAGGAACGATACGGTGTAGCCAATCTGACCGAACTCACGGATTATGACAATAATTATACCACACTTGTCAATACCATTGCCAGATGGGGTGCACGTCTTATTGAGTTGGAATATATTGATGAAGCAGTTACAATTCTTGAATACGGGTTAAGTATAGGAACTGACATAAGCCGGAACTATCTGCTCCTTGCCGATATCTATCGTACAAGAGGTGAATATGACCGGATAGATGCTCTCATCACAAGAGCAACCGCACTTAAATCCCTTATGAAGAATTCCATTCTCACTAAACTTAATGAAATACGTGAGAGTATTACCGATTAATTCCATATACGGATAATATTTTATCTATTTCCCTTGAAGCCTCACTTCGTGTGAGGCTTTTAATATCCTTATTCAGGGCAATTCCATATCGCCTAATCAAATCACTAAGAAATCTAATCTGCTTGTCGGTTGCCGGCTGTATTCTGGCAGCGGAATAGGTCATAGGTTCTGGTTTCCACTCATATCCCGGCATAGCCGCAAATCTATTAAAAATATCATATGTAGACATCACATCTGCCATTGCCCGATGATGAATATTATTAATGCCAAAATATGTACACAAGCTCTCAAGGCTTCTGCTTTCAATATCCTCAATGTACTGCTTTGCAAGCTTAAAGGTATCTATTCCATTGGCTTTATATCTGATTCCATAATCCCCTGCCGCTTTTGCAATAAAACGATAATCAAAGCTCACATTATGCCCCACTATTACCAAATCTCCGAGAAATTCCACCAGTTCCCCTATCACATCACTAATTACAGGGGCGTCAATTACCATGTCATTACTGATTCCTGTAATTTCGGTTATACGGGACGAAATCATCCTTTCAGGATTAATCAGTGTCTCGTATCTGTCAGTAATCCTGCCATCCTCGCATCTGATAGCTGCTATTTCTATTATTTTGTCCTCATCCGGGCTCAGCCCCGTAGTCTCAAGGTCTAGAACAATAAAAGGGTTCGTCATTTTGACACCGCCTTACACAAATCTCTCAAAAAGCACTCTTCACACTTAGGATTTCGTGCCGTACATATGGTACGCCCCAGTCTGATTATCTGGATATTGTACAGAATCCAATGGTCTCTTGGCACCACCTTCATAAGTGCCATCTCTATTTTCACCGGGTCTGTCTCCTTAGTCAAACCAAGCTTCTTAGAAATTCTCTTTACATGGGTATCTACAACAATGCTTGGCTCGTTAAAAATATTACCTCTTATAACATTCGCTGTTTTCCTTCCCACTCCACTGAGTGCAGTAAGGCTTTCAATGTCGGATGGAACCTCTCCTCCGTGTCTATCTATCAGTTCACCTGCACAGGCCTTAATATTCCTTGCTTTATTATGAAAAAAGCCGGTGGTTCTTATATCTTCTTCCAACTCCTTTATATCTGCTGCCGCCAAAGCCTCAAGTGTAGCATATTTTTTAAAAAGCTCTGCTGTCACAATATTAACTCTCGCATCGGTACACTGGGCACTCAAAATAGTAGCTATAAGGAGTTGCCATGCATTATCATGGTTAAGATAACAGGTCAACTCTGTTGTATATTCAGAATCAAGTCTTTCAGTTATTAATTTTGCACGTTCTTTTGTTGTCATAAAAACCTCTCTTATCTGCTATGTTTCCTATTTTAAATGTCCCTTGTACTTATTGCAAGGAATTGTTTTTTATGATAACATTTTAAGATGAAGAAAAATAATACTTTTATACGATTATTACACCAGAAAGACCCTGATGCAATCCTATATCTGATAGGTTTAATCGTTGCATTAACCATACTGTCAGTCATTGGTCTGGTTAATCTGATATCCCATATTGCTAAGTTTAGCCTTCCGGATGGTTGTATGTTCAGATTCATATTTGGAATATACTGTCCCGGTTGTGGTGGAACAAGGGCCTTTATATCTTTAATACACGGAGATTTTATATCTGCCATATACTACCATCCATTTGTAGTATATGCTTTTCCAATCATCTTAGTTTTTTACATAAGTCAGACCCTCCGTTATATAACAGATGACAAGATTCATGGAATGCGGTTTAGAAATATATATATCTATATTGGAATCGTACTTCTGATTATTAATTGTATTGTTAAAAATATTTTATCTATTTAGGAGGTTACTCATGAGACGCAGATTTTTATGTATAATCACACTTGCCGCTGTGACTGTAGTATCTGTTGCCTGTAAGAAGTCATTAGGTTCAGGAAATTCCCCTACTGATATTCTACTTAACACTACTCCGGACATAGAATATACCACTAACACAGGTGATGAGCAGTCCGAGACAACAGCAATACAGACGGTATATCCGGAAGAACCTACTGCCGGTGTT
The DNA here is from genome assembly GCA_045542375.1 of Butyrivibrio sp. Classification (GTDB taxonomy): domain Bacteria; phylum Bacillota; class Clostridia; order Lachnospirales; family Lachnospiraceae; genus Eshraghiella. The sequence goes on along the minus strand of JAZQKW010000168.1, from coordinate 29,155 downwards.
GATATCCCTTCAGATAATCCTGAGGTTCCTCCTACAGATACTCCCGGCATTCCATCAGGTACCATTCCTGTTGTGACGCCTACAAGAGCACCTCAGATTTCTGTTCCTACACAGGGAGATACAATCAATCCTACGAAAAAGCCTGTACCTACACTCCCATCTTATGAACAGCAGACAACACCTGTTACCACTCCTACCTATGGGCAGGTAACAGCTCCTACATATAGACCTGTAATCACACCGACTACAGCTCCTACTTATGGTCCTGTAATCAACCCGACTACGGCTCCTACCTACGGTCCTGTAATCAACCCGACTACAGCTCCTACCTACGGTCCTGTAATCAACCCGACTACGGCTCCTACCTACGGTCCTGTAATCAATCCGACTACAGCTCCTACCTACGGTCCTGTAATCAATCCGACTACGGCTCCTACCTACGGTCCTGTAATCAATCCGACTACAGCTCCTACTCAAAGTCCTGTGGTCACACCAACAACGCGTCCTACTGTAGCACCTACACAGGCGCCAACACAGGCTCCGACTCAGGCTCCGACCACACGACCTACACAGGCTCCAACACAGGCTCCGACTCAGGCTCCGACTCAGGCACCGACTCAGGCCCCAACACAGGCCCCAACACAGGCCCCAACTCAAGCCCCAACTCAGGCTCCGACTCAGGCGCCAACTCAGGCTCCGACTCAGGCCCCAACTCAGGCTCCGACACAGGACAGCTCAGTACCTGCGGCGCCATCCTCATCAACAATCGGAACTCCTGTATTACCATCTTCATTGTATGAGATAACCTCATCCGGTGCTAAGAATACAGGTACTAAGAGCTTTGAGTGCAGAACTTTGGAAATTGGACTTAAAAATAATGGTTCATCACCTATAAGAATCTTTCCTAATGCTACTGTTACAGTAGAAGGAATAAGTGGCTATGACCGTAATTTAAGATTGAATAATACTTATGGCACCGCTATTAATTATCAGGACATTCCAGCCGGTGGTACAGCAACTATAAGATTCCGAGTACTTACCAGTGCAACAATGTTCTGTACACAGGCCAACCAGTATATAACTAAAGTGCACTTTACATTCTACTACGGCAACACAATATATAACGGAACTGCAACAGCAGGTGTAGCAGGAATCCAGTGTACAAAGCAATAAATATTTGGAGGAATAAATATTATGAAATTTAAGAAATTTATATGTATAACATTAATAATGGTTTTACTCGGTTCTGCTGCAATGCTTGCAACAGCCTGTGGCAAAAGAACACCTAACGCACCTGTTGAGAATCCGGTTACTCTCGATTCAACACCTGCCGTACAGACCAAGCCTAATAAGCCGGTTGAAACCAAACCACAGAAGGAAACAGAAAAGCCAACTAACAAAGAAACCAGTGGAGAGACTCCGGTAGAAACTACTGACAAGGAACAGACAACTGAGAAGCCTACAGAAGAATCTACTAAGAAACCTACCGAGAAGCCTACCAAGAAGCCTACAGAAAAACCTACCAAAGAACCTGTTACGCTTCCACCACCTTCACCAACCAATCCTGACATTGTGATTCCTACGGTTAAACCAACTGAACCACCAACAGTTCCTACTGAGGAAGATACAACAGGGGTTCCTTATAACCCTTCTGTATCGGAGATTCCGGAAGTACCTGCGGCTCCTGCAGGTTCAACCAACGGTACACCACTCTGTCCGGCACAATTAGTTCAGCTTCTCCCTTCAGGTCACATTAATGAAGCGGATAAAAACTTTACCTGTGCCAAAATGGAGGTACGACTTTCCAATAAAGGTTCTTCGACTATGAGAATCTTCCCTAATGGTAATGTTACAGTTAGCAATATTACAGGATATGACAGAGAGTTATCACTTATTAACTCTAATGACGTAGCTGTTCCATATATTGATATTCCGGCAGGAGGTACAGCCCATATTCGCTTTAAGGTACTCGGAGAGGCAACTTTATTCAGTACTCAAAAGTATAATCAGGAAACAACAGTACACTTCACATTCTACTACGGCAATACAATTTATGACGGAACATGTACTGCTGGCGTGGCAGGAGTTAAGGCAACAAAAAGATAATTAACAGGTGATTTATGGACGAATATAATCAGAATTATGAACCATATTCAACCGCGTCCATGATATGTGGAATATGCAGTATCGTAACCTGCTTCTGCTACGGAATTGTAGGTCTGATACTTGGTATTTTTGCCATTATTTTACATAACAAATCCCGTAAGTATAACGACGGAATGCAAAACGGCAAGGCGCTTTGCGGCCTTATATGCGGAATCATTGGAATTGTACTTTCAGTGATTATGATTTGCTATGTGATATACGCATTATTGAATTATGAGTCATTATTGGAATTTTTAAAATATTATGAAAATATGAAAAGATAGGAACTGACATTTATGAACGACATGACTAATGATATTGGTAATCCGGACGACATCGCATCATCAGCAAGAACTGTGGGAATTATAAGCTTTTTCTTTGGCGTTATATTTCTCTCTATAGTTGCAATAAGACTTGCCAACACCTACAGACGCTACAACAACGGTAAGCATTGCGGTAAGTCATTGGCAGGCCTTATATGCGGTATTCTGTCTCTCATCCTATGGGCTGGTGGAATAATGGCAATACTTTTATGGTATTTCCTGTAAGTACTCTTCAACAGCCTGGATAGCACAAGCACCATCTGCGACAGCGGTAACAACCTGTCGCAGTTTTTTTGTTCTCACATCCCCGGCTGCCATAATCCCGGAAACATTGGTAAGGGTATCCTCCCCGGCAATAATATACCCCTGTTCATCTCTTTCAAGCAAATCTGCCACAAAATCTGTTTCAGGCTCCATTCCTACGGCTATAAATAATCCTGAGATATCAAGTTCCTGTTCCTCGTCGGTATTTCTGTTAGCTACGACAATTTTTTCGATTCTTCCTTCTCCGATTATTTTATGAACTTCATATGGTGTGAGAAGTTCAATATTAGGAGTATTCATAACCTGCTCTATAATCGTCTTAGCCGCTCTAAATTCGTCCCTGCGATGAATAAGATACACCTTTTCACATATTTTGGACAGATACAAAGCATCTGAAAGTGCAACATCTCCTCCGCCTACACAGGCAGTCACTTTCTTTCTGAAAAAAGCCCCATCACAAGTTGCACAGTAGGAAATTCCGCTACCAATATAATTCTCTTCGCCCTCAATTCCCAGATGTCTGTGTCTGGCACCTGTTGCCACAACTATTGTTCTGCTCTCTATGGAAGTTCCATCAGTTAAATTGATAATCTTATAACTTCCTTTATCCTCTACATTACTTACCTTCCCATCCATAAACTTTACTTCAAGAGCCTCTGCATGCTCTCTCATTGAATTAGCAAGATTAAAGCCTTTAACACCATACATTCCCGGGTAATTATCAACCTGTTCAGAATATATTATCTGTCCTCCCATAAAGGCTTCCTTCTCTATAACCAATACATCAAGCATTGCTCTTTTGGCATATATAGCGGCTGACATTCCGGCAGGTCCGCTTCCTATAATTACAACATCATACATATTTTCACGCTCCTTTTTTGATTATTATATAGCAAAATTACATATTTTAAAATATAATGTACTTATAAGTTTTTTGGAGGTTCATTATGGAAGGTTTATGGTTACTGATTTTATATATTTTATTGTTAACGGGACATATTGTTAATTTAATATATCGATACAGGAATAAAAACGGATGGTGGGTAACATTAGGCGCACAGGTACTTTCTATTACCCTTGCAATTTTTCTTGGAAGATATTATGACAATAGAGAAGGTTTCGGTATGATGCCGGGATTATCTTACCTTGGCGAGGTTCTGTTTTCTTATGCTGCTGCCATTGCTTTTGCGGTAGTATTTATTGTATCTATATTTTTGTTCGTTAAAAATAGGAACCACTAAGGGTTCCTATTTTGATGTAAAATTATATTCTATTGTACTTTTTTCATATCAATTATACTGATATCCCTATAGGTATCTGATGGTTTATCATGTGTAGTTATACTGACAGTATCACCTATCTCCACAGAATACCTCTTACTACTGCTTTTATTAGTCGCCTTGATTATCTCACCTGTCTCGTGTCCACTGTCAGCTGACTTAACTTTCACCATATACTCGAAACCATTAATTTCTGTTATTTCCCCTTCTATCGTATATGTATCAGGTATCCAAGGGTTCATTTTATGAGTACATGATTTGAAAATAAAAACACCTATAGCAATAAGCATTGCCACAGCGCACACACTTATTATTGGCCAAAATCTTTTCATATATTTCACCTCCTTCTGCTGGTTTCTATACCCCCTCTCATATATGTAGTAAACATTTTTCCGAAAAAGCCACGTTTTTTTATTGTGTTTTTTTTAATACAATTTTCATTTTTAAAATATTGTTTATATTATAAAAAAAATTGATATTTTTACAATACATTTTGCACAAGCGGTCATAAATTGGGTACAAGCGGTCATAATTTATATGGATTTTATTCTGAATTTAAGAATTGATGCATTGTAATAGAAAAAAATAAGCATCAAAAAAGCGGGTGATGGGAATCGAACCCACGTATCTAGCTTGGAAGGCTAGTGTTCTACCATTGAACTACACCCGCATTTTACAATATAACTGAGTCATCCGCGACTCACTGAAATGTATATTACCACAGTGAGTCACGAAATGCAAGTATTTTTTTAGTTTTACACCGGCATATTACCGTGTTTCTTAGGTATTCTGGTCTTAGATTTCTGCTTAAGCATATCAAATGCTGCCACAACTCTTTCCCTTGTCTCATCCGGTCTGATAACTTCATCCACATACCCTCTTGATGCTGCAATATATGGATTCATAAATTTGTCCTCGTACTCTGAAATAGCTTCACTTCTTGCTGCTTCAGGATCCTCAGCCTCTTCAATCTTCTTCTTGGCAATGATGTTAACTGCACCCTCAGCACCCATAACAGCTATCTGGGCGATAGGCCATGCAAACACAAAATCTGCACCCATACCCTTACTGTCCATAGCAATATAAGCGCCACCGAATGCCTTACGAAGAATTACTGTTACCATAGGAACAGTTGCCTGACCATATGAGTACAATAACTTAGCCCCATGACGAATTATACCGCTGTATTCCTGAGATTTACCAGGCAAGAAAGCCGGTACGTCAACAAGTGTAAGAATAGGAATATTAAAGCAGTCACAGAAGCGTACAAAACGTCCGCCCTTATCCCCTGCGTTAAAATCAAGGGAACCTGCCAGATATTCAGGCTGGTTGGCTACAACACCTACCGTCTGTCCATCCATTCTCATAAAGCCTACAATAATATTCATGGCAAAACCACTCTGAACTTCCATAAAGCTGTCCTTATCTGCAAGTTCTTCGATTACTTCATGCATATCATATGAAACTCTTGGATTAGGAGATACAATATCACGAAGTCTCTTGTGGTAATATTTTTTAATTGGTTCTACATAAGGAGGTTTCTCCTCAAAATTCTCCGGAAGATAAGAGAGAAGTCTCTTAACACCTTCAAGACAGGTCTCATCATCAGGATATACAAAATGTGCCACACCACTCTTTGACATATGCACATCTGCGCCACCAAGCTCTGCCGTTGTTACCACTTCACCTGTAACCTCTTTAATAACTTTAGGTCCTGTAAGGTACATCTGTCCGTTCTGCTCTGTCATAAAGATATAATCGCACAGAGCCGGAGCATAACATGCTCCACCGGCACATGGTCCCATAATTACGGCTATCTGAGGTGCAATTCCTGACATCTGGGTATGCTTTCTAAACATAAGAGCATATCCGTTAAGACTGTCTATACCCTCTTCAATTCTGGCTCCGCCACTGTCGTTAATTTCAACAAATGGAGCCTTTGCATCCATTGCCATATCCATAATGTTGGCAATTTTCATAGCATGATATTCACCAAGAGCACCACCGCCTACGGTAAAATCCTGAGAAGATGCAAATACAATTCTTCCATTAACCTTACCATAGCCTGTTACAACGCCATCCCCCGGAAGCTTCTTTTTCGCCATACCGAAATCAGTACATCTTGACTCCATTAATGCATTAACTTCTACAAATGTACCTTCATCAAAAAGAACACTAAGTCTTTCTCTTGCGGTAAGCTTGCCCTTTTCATGCTGTTTGTCAATTCGAGCCTGACCGCCTCCCATATACGCTTTGATACGCTTGGCTTCAAGTTCTTCTAATTTTTCATCCCACATTAGTTTACGCCTTCCAAATCTTCAACTGTGCTGATTGCTACGGCTTTCTTACTTCTGTCTATTCTCTTCATAAATCCGGTAAGTGACGGTCCGGGACCTATCGAATAGAATAAGTCTACGCCTTCTTCAATCATTTTGTTAATACACTGCTCCCATCTTACAGGCGAATATACCTGCTTAGCGAGAGTGTCTTTGATACTGTCACTTGTTGTTACGATTTCTGCTGCAACATTATTAAGGTATGGAATTTCAGGAGTTGCGATTTCCACGTTTTCAAGCTCTGCTGCAAGCTTGTCGCCTGCTCCCTTTAACATCTCTGAATGGAAAGGTCCGCTTACATTAAGCATAGATACCATCTTGGCTCCTGCTTCCTTAAGTGGTTCTACTGCTGCCTCAACAGATTCTGTGTATCCTGAGATAACAATCTGTCCCGGGCAGTTGTAGTTAGCAGCTGACACAACTTTTCCGCTTTCTGATGTAATACGTGCACATATCTCATCAATTATTGCGCTGTCAAGTCCGATAACCGCAGCCATAGTTCCCTTTCCTGCAGGAACCTCGTTCTCCATATATATTCCACGCTTTCTTACAAGCTTCATTGCATCCTTAAAAGACATAACCTTAGAAGCTACCAAAGCTGCATATTCACCCAGGCTCAAGCCTGCAGTAATATCTGCCTTAATACCCTTCATCTCTACTGCCTTTAAGATACAGCATTCTGCCGCAAGAATCGCAGCCTGTGTATACTCTGTTTTGTTGATAAGATCATTTTCCTCAAACATAATTGCTTTGAGGTCAAAATCCATACATTCATCTGCTTCGTCAATTATTGCTCTACACTCTTCATATTTGTCATAAAAATCCTTAGCCATTCCCACATATTGTGCGCCCTGACCCGGAAATATAAAAGCTGTCTTTCCCATACTAAGTCCTCGCTTTAATTTATTCTGCGTATATAGATTCCTTATCTACTGCTGTAAACATTAATTCACCTTTGGCTCTTACTTTGTCATTAACTGAAATTGTAACGGCAAATGAGTACAAGCCTGCACTTCCCATTGTCTTCTTACAGTCAATAATCATTGTATCCCCAGGGATAATAGGTTTTACGAATTTAAAATCTTTTACCTTTAAAAGTACATATATTGTCTTCTCATCTGTTCCGTCAGCTTCAATTGCAAGTGAACATGCCTGAGCTGCCGATTCAATTACAAGTACTCCCGGCATAATTGGTGCATCAGGGAAATGTCCCATAAAATATGGTTCATTTACCGATACATTCTTAAGTGCCTTAACCGATTCTCCCGGTTCAACCTCAAGTACTCTTTCAACCATCTGGAATGGTGGTCTCTGTTTAATTCTTTTGTTAATTTCAATAATATTCATTAGAGACTAAGACCTCCGTCAATAACTATTACCTGTCCTGTAATGTATGAGCTTGCTTCTCCGCAAAGCATACATACAGTATTGGCAACTTCTTCTACTGTTCCAAGTCTTCCCATAGGAATGTTTTTAAGGTATTCAGCCTTCTTATCCTCTGGAATTGCGTCTATCATTTCTGTTGTAATAAAGCCCGGAGCTACTGCGTTAACCTGAATTCCGTATGGTGCAAGTTCCTTTGCAAGAGTTGCTGTCATTGAGTTAACTGCTCCTTTTGTAGCACCGTATACAGACTGTCCTGCAAGTGCAAGCATTGAGCTTACTGATGATACATTAACAATTCTTCCGCCTGTCTTAAACATCTTAAGAGCAGCCTGCTGACAGCAGTAGAAATATCCTTTAATGTTAACATCAAGACTTCTGTCAAGGGAGTCCGAATTCATCGCCAAAAGATAAGCGTCATCAAGAACACCTGCATTGTTAACCAATACATCAATATGTCCGAAGTGCTTAAATGCTTCGCGGAACATATTTTTAACATCTGCCTGATTGCCTGTGTTAGCCTTAATTGCGATTGCATCCTGTCCCATTTCTTTGATAGCCTCTACAACCTTCATTGCTTCTGCTTCGTTGCTGTTGTAATTAATTACAACGTCCATGCCTTCCTTAGCCAGTCTTAATGCGCAGGCTCTTCCGATTCCTCTTGATGAACCTGTTACGATTGCTACTTTACTCATAGTGTTTCCTCTCTTTAATCAACTTTCTTAAGTACTACTGCGGTATATGAGCCACCTGCTGCATAACTTGTTACAAGAACATACTTGTAATCTGTTGTAATTGCAGTAATTGTCTCCGCCTTGCCGTCTACAAAGTTATATGCAGGCATTTCCTCAGGAAGCTTTCCTGCTAACATTAATCCCGCATGTACTGCTGAAAGTGTTGCAGATGCAGCTCTGGCTTCACCAACATATGTCTTAATATTATGAACAGGTAAGTTCTTAACATCCTCACCAAATACTCTTCCGTATGACTCAACTTCAATCGCGTCTACGTTCTTGTTACCGTTACCGAAACCAACAACAGCATCTATTTCATCTACTGTAATTCCGGCGCTCTCGCATGCAGCCTTAATTGCTTTATCAAGAGCTTCACCTGAGCCTTTGATTGTTCCGACTGTTACTGATTCATGAGTCATTGCATATCCTGCAACTTCAGCAAGTACGTCAGCGCCTCTTTCCTTGGCTCCTGCCTCTGTCTCAAGCATTACAGTTACAGCACCCTCTGAAAGAACAAAATCTCTTCCGTCCATTGTGTATGGAACAGTTGCTTCAGCCTCACCGTGAAGACCCAGTCTGTCATATAAAAGCTCTATTGTGTCTGTATTTTCATCAATACCACTTGCCATAACCATCTTGCAGTCGCCAGACTTAACTGTGTTATATGCATAACATATACTCTGAAGTCCTGACTGTGGTCCGTTAGTAAGTGTTACGTTAATGCCCATTATTCCTGAGTTAATTGAAAAATATCCGCCTGCCGCATTATATACTGTATTAGGGAATACAAAAGCACTTCCCTGATGAAGTCCATTCTTAATAAGTCCTTCATGGAAATTAATAATATCTGTTGCAGGACCATCTGCTGTACCAACAATGATACCGATATCTGTTGCATTATCTTCATCTACTGTAATTCCGGCATTCTTTAAGCATGAACGTCCTGATACAGCCTGAATCTGACTTAATTTATCTAACTTACGATAGAATGCAAGCTTAATGTCATGTTCCTTATAGTCATCACCTGTAACCTCAGCATGCATATTACCATTAACAGCCTTAAGGTTAGCTGCCTTAACACCTTCAATATATGCATCAATGCTGTTGCCAAGTGGTGTTACAAGACCTGCACCTGTCATAACAACACGATTATTCTGAATTTCTCTGATTTCCTTAGGTTCCTTTGCAAGGATTACACTGGCATTATTACCACCGAAAGCAAAGTTATTAGTCATTACATAGTTAAGTTCTTTTTCTTTCTTAACATTAGGCATAAAGTCAAGCTTACCTGCTTTTTCCTTAAGAACTTCAAGGTCTTCCTCAGAATAGCCGATTGTAGGAGGTACTGTATTGGTTGTAAGTGCCTTAACTGAGTATACGGCTTCTACAGAGCCTGCAGCTCCCAGACAGTGTCCTACCATTGATTTGGTTGAATCTACGGCTGTGTTATCATTATCACCGAAAATTGTCTGCATTGCCTGCATTTCGGTTGTATCATTCTTATTAGTTCCTGTAGCATGACCATTAATATAATCTATGCACTTAGGGTCCATTAAAGACTTGGCAAGTGCCCACTTCATGGCATTCATCTGTCCTGCACTGTCAGGTCTTGGTGCTGTAATATGATGAGCATCTGAGCTGATACCGCCTCCAAGAATATCACAATATATTTTGGCACCTCTTGCCTTAGCATGCTCATAAGATTCTACTACAAGTACTGCTGCACCTTCTCCAAGTGTAATACCTTTACTCTTGTTGTATGGTGAGCATGGCTCTTCATCAAGGGCATGTAATGCTGTAAATCCGCCAAAAGCAAGTGCTGAGAATGAATCTGTACCACCTACGATAAAAGCGTCACCTACACCTGCTCTGATAAGGTCACATGCATACTGAATACTGATTGTACTTGCTGCACAGGCATTACCTACGTTGGTAACTACACCCTTAGCGCCTACAATCTTAGCAATATTATTAGCAATAGCACCGATTGGCATCTTAATAATATCAGATGCATCCGGGCTCTGAGGGTCTTTCTCATATGCTGTAAAGAAATTCTGAATGCTTATAGCACCACCTACACAGCTTCCGATAATAACACCTACTCTGTCTGCGTTATCGTCATTTACTTCTATTTCTGAATCGCTAAGTGCTTCTCTTGCAGCCTTTACACAGAGAAGTGATACTCTGTCCATCTTATCTGCATCTTCACCGCCGTCAACATCAAAATGTTCTGCTGACTCTGCGCCTAAATGTGCATAGCACTCGCTCGTATCTATCGACTTTACTTCCTTAATTCCTGAAACTCCGTTGATACAGTTGTTCCAGCTTTCTTCTACTGTATTACCGATTGCATTAATCATTCCAAGTCCGGTAATAACACATCTCATTTCATTTCCCATAGTCTGTTACCTCGATTGTCGCTTTTTCTTTTCCCCCAGGTAACCCTGAGGGAAAATCACTAAGCTTATTATTCTTCAATATGTTCCATTACATATTTGCTGAGTGCTGCAATGTTGAAGAAATGTTCTTTTGCAACACCTGTCATCTGAACACCGAATTCCTGATCGATGCCGGCGATGATTTCGAGAGAATCGATTGAATCAAGTCCGATTCCATCTCCGAAAAGTTCAACTTCATAGTCAAGTTCTTCAGCTGGAATTCTTAAGCTGTCAACTAAGATTCCTTTAATCTGCTCTGCAATCTTTGCCTGTCTTTCATCCATTTTTCTGTTCTCCTTAAATAGATAATATTTATAGATTAAAGCCTTTTAAGCCTTAATTTCATTAGTAGCTTCTACCATTCTATATTGTAGAAACGATCTGTCACCTCATGGTCAATCTCTTCGTTAACCACGATGGTCTTAGTGATGGTCTTATAGCTCGGAAGAGTCTCATTAACCATCTTAACCTTAGCCTTAAGGTCTGCTTCAATTTCCTTAGGCTCTCTGCCTGCATAGTATTCCATATCCGGCAGTATCTCAATTGCCATAAGTGCTCTTCCTCGTAAGGAATCTTCCTTAACTCTGCAGTCCTTAAGTCCTTCAATAACTGAAAAGGTCCTCTGAAGCTCATCAGGTGAAATATTCTCACCATTTGGAAGGATAATAAGATTCTTTCTCAAGCCCAGAATATGCAGATATCCGTTATCATCAAATTCTCCGATATCTCCTGTTCTAAGCCATCCGTCTTCGGTAAACACTTCAGCAGTTCTCTCAGGGTCCTTATAATATCCCTTCATAACTACATCACCTTTTACCTGAATCTCTCCATCCACAATTCTTACTTCTGTACCCGGATACACCTTACCAACTGAATCCGGCACCGTATCCATATCTACATTACCTGTAACAATGTTAGAGGCTTCCGTAAGTCCGTAGCCGACCAAAAGACTGATTCCATAATCTTTTGCCTGCTTAACAAGCTTAGGCTGACAGTAGGCACCGCCACATATCATGGTCTCAATTCCGCTAAGGAATTCTTCACCCTTTATCTTGGCTACTGCAAGCACCATTTCTGCAAGCCCCGGTACAAGAGTTAATATTGTAGGCTTCATCTTAGGTATGTCAAAAATTATATTACTCATATCTTCACAGGCATATACTAAGGCACCTGTGTAGATACATGTAAGCAAACCTCTTATGGCCCCAAATACATGGGACAGTGGAAGAATCGCAATTGTAGTCTGGTTATATGTATGTCCTGGAATAAAAAGCCCGTTATGTGCGGCTCTCATAATCGCTCCATGTGAAAGCATTGCTCCATATGGATTAGCCGGGTCATCATTAACAGAAAAACATATTACTGCAATATCATCCTTATCTACATCTGCCACATCCGATGGTGTATCAGCTGTAGCGTGAATGTCGTACACCTTGGTGTTCTGCCCCTTGGCAACCTCTTCATATTCAGGATTAATAAATAATCCCTTAATATCGAATTTATCAATCAGCTTTGCCAAAGTATCAGAAGTAATTGCCTTCTCTGCTGCCGGGAGCATAATTACCGTACAGCCTGCTGTAGGAATTGCCATATATAGCTCCATGGAATACATACTGTTAGGCGCAAGCACTGCAATAATATCACCCTTCTTAAATCCCTGCTCATAGAGGAAGGTTCTTCTGCACGCAATTCTGTCATATAACTGACCGTATGTTATTGTATCCTTCATATCACTGATGGCTGGCATATCCGCATAATCAGTTCTGCACATCTCCATCAATTCACAAAATGTATCATATAAAGGTAATTTTGTCAAAATCTGAGGCTCTATGAGCTTCTCAAAGTATTCTTTCTGTTCTGCTGAATAATTCACTCTGTTTCCCTCTTACTAAGAACTTCGTCTAACTTAGCCTGTATTCTTGACTTAACCAAATCACAGACTTCTTTTCTGTTCATATCCTTATATTCTTCATACATAATCGGTTCGAGATAATGAACCTGTGTGGTTACCTTCTTTAAGGAATTACCATTAAGTCCCTTCCACGAATCAATTATTGTAACCGGTATAATAGGTGTCTTGGAATCCATTGAACTTCTAAAACATCCTGCATTAAATGGCAACAATGTATTCTTGTTGTCACCCCATTTTCCTTCAGGAAAAATAAGTATTCTGTCTCCCGCTTCAAGCTTTTCAGTAAGCTCCTTAAAGGTCTTCAACTGCTCTCTCGGATTATCAAGGTCAAGATGAAGTCCGCCTGACAGATTAACAACCTGCTTGGCAACAATTCTGTTACCCTGCTTCTTCTCCATCATTACTCCGCATGGCTCCTTCTGGTCTATAAGAATTCCAATTGCGTCGTATTTACCCTGATGGTTGGAATAAAGTACATATCCGCCATCCTTAGGAAGATTCTCTCTCCCAAAATACTCTGTTCTCACCCTTCCGCGTTTCTGTAAATGTCTTAATACTTCTTTTGCCAGCTTAAAACGCTTTACTCTGTCGTATTTCTCAGGGTGCTTCATATAATGTTTATATCTGAGTACCATACATGGCACATATATAAAGCTTGTGGCGGCAACATAATAAAATCTACCTAACCCTATGCTGCTTCTGCTTCTCTCCATATATTCTCCTATTCCTGCGGATAGTCTTCCCAGAATCCCGTCATCATCTTCTCAACGGCCCTTACCGGAATAAGTGGCGCGTTAACCTTCTTAACTGTCTCCTCTGAAATCCTTCCGTCTCTCGCAAGCTCAGCGCCTGCCATCTTTACTTTCCCAAGATAATTATTAAGTATAGGCTTCATCTGCGGAAGCATAAGTATCTCTCCCTGTGGACAAAATACTCTCTCATATGTACCCTTTCCCCATGCTAAATCAAACTGGGTCAGCACAGGCTCGTACACAATATCCGTTGATGCATGTGCACATGTTGATACAAGTACAAGCTTCTTATCTGAAAAATCATATCTGAAATCCATAATATTGATATTCTCAGGCGTTGCCAGTCTTCCGTTATATGGCAATTTAAATGGAAGAAGTCTGTCTAGTAAGGTCTTCATCTTAGAAGACACCCCAAAGAAATACAGTGGGAAGCACAAAATAATAACATCGCTTTCAAGCATTTCTTTACGGACAATTTCCATATCATCTTTAATCGCACACTGTCCTGGCGTAACCTTCCAGCAACAGAAGCATCCGGTGCAGTGCTCTATTCTCATCTTGCCAAGGTGTAATTCCTTAATCTCGGCTTCTGTCTCACCGCATATACCTTCGACAAAATTCCTTGCAACCATAAGGGAATGACTATTCTCTCCCTGAAGACTGCCATTAATCAAAAGAACTTTCATCTTATTCCTCGCCTGTCTTCTCTCTGATGAAATCGCACACATCTCCTACTGTCTCAAGAGATTCAACATCCTCAAACTTGATATCAAATTCATCTTCAACTGACACTGCAAGAAGCATCATTGTTAATGAATTAAGACCTAAGTCTTCAAAAAGTGTACTATCCTCTGAAATATCTCCTGTGTCAACCTCAGGAATTACATTTTCAAAAATCTCTAAAAGTTTATCAAATACCATTTTATCTGTCTCCTTTTAATGTATTTACTAATTCTGTAACAATATTTTTAAACCTTTCACTCTCAGCTTCCATATAGGCAGGGCTCATACCCTTTCCTTCAGCCGTAAGTGCTGTAGGCTCACCTACCAACATCCTCTGTCTTCTGCCAAAAAACAACTTATAATTACCGTATGAGGCAAAAGGAACTATCTTCGCACCGGTCATTAATGCAAGCATTACAAAACCGGATTTAAATTCATTCAGCACTCCATCCTTACCGGTCTTCCCTTCCGGATATATAATTACTGAATCCTTATTCTTAATTGCATCCTTGGACATTCTTAGCCAGTTAGTATCTATGCCATGTCTGTCCATGGGGATACACTTAGCATGCTTCAGATACCAGTTAACACTCTTCTTCTCGTACCAATCCTTAGCAACAAGTATGTGTGCCCCGGATTTTCTGAATACTACGGAAGTCATAAGTCCGTCATAGTGACTAATGTGGTTACCTACAAAAATAACCGGTTCACCGTATCTGCAATTCTTTCTGTCTTTATTAACATATCTGACCTTGGGTCTTATTCCTGCTTTAACCAAAAGATATATCACGCCATTACCCAAGCCCGTTGTTATTCTGCTAAACCATTTAGGCATGTCATTACCTCTATCTTCCGAACCACCATAAAAGGTATTCAAAAATTACTAATAATCCGGCGATAATCAGTAAAATACCGCCACTCCAATACATACGCTTATCCAATTCTCCATTCCTGTATCCCACATATACGCCAAGTATAACAAGAGCAATTGTCATAAGACATATCATTATGCTCACGCTTACCACATTGAGCATAATCCATTCGCCTGCAATTCCGGCAAACAAAGTATATATACTGGTTGTTGAAGCTATCCTGCATATCTTACGGAAATTAACTTCCTGTCTGACCTCCGGCATAGCGGTCTTATGATTATTAATATAAATCTTAACAACACCTAATGTAATAAATATCAAAGCTGAAAGCAATGTCCACACCATTCTGATGTCTTCCGGCATACGATATATCTTAGGAAGACTCGCCACCGCATAGCCAAGACCGATAGCAACTGACTGCCATCCGCATACGATAAGACACATAAGTGTCATACTCTTAGCCCGTACCGTACCAAGAACACATCCCTGTGATACCGCAATATAAAAAACATCAAATGCAAGTCCAAAACCTACCAGCATTATCATCGCAACATTCATTATATAAACCTCTTTAATGAAGATATTTCTATGTTATCACAATGGCATTTTATGAAAAAACCGCTTTTTATTCCATATACATTTTGGAAAAAATGTAAAAAACGACTACATTTTCGCTAAAATGTAGTCGCATTTATTAAAATATCTCATATATTGTATGGCTCATTACATACTTGTAGAAGTCAATAAACTCCTCAACGGACGTATACTCATCCTTGCTTATCGCCATCTTAAGCATTGTTATCATACCACTGGAATAATACCTACAGGCAACATCCACCGGTATCTTCCCGGCGCAGTCAGAGGCATCCGTAATAATATTGGATAACATCTGTGCAAGCAATTCAGCTAATGTAACCTCAAAGCCATTCTGTCCCGTAATCTCAAAAGCCTTTCTGTAATATCCACGGTCCTCGAAGAACTTGGCAAATATCAGCCTTATGCCTTCTTCCTTATCACCTTCTAACATAAGCTTCTCAGATACATTAATTATCTCATCCTTAAGTATCCACTCAACTAATTCATACTTATCATGAAAATGATTATAAAAAGTTGGTCGGATTACATTGGCATGATCCGTTATCATCTTAATTGTAATTTTTTCAAAAGCAACCTGCATCATCAGTTCTTTAAAACTATTCGCTATAAGTCGCTTCGTTAGTTCTTTAATCTGTTCCATAATAAGTTATTATACCAAATAATCACACTATTTTTCAAGTAGCAACAAGAATTGTAGCTGACATAGGTGGCATTTCAATCTTCATCTTACCGCTTGATACTGCGTATTCAGCCACATCCACCTGAAAACTGTCATTAGATGATAAAATAAGCTGCTTCATAACATATGCATCTGTTATTCCGCACTCCCATACGTTAATCTCAAGCTGGCGTACCATATCATTATTGTTAACAATTACTATAGCCTTGCTGTCAGTCTTAAATCTTCCGTATGCAATAACATTATAATCTCCATGAAGACTCTTATACGAACCGTCAATAAGTGCCGGTACAGACTTATGAATTCTTATTACTGCCTTATGGAATTCAATTAAATCATGATCTTCCTTACCCCACGGATAGGTTCTTCTATTATCAGGATCAGTCCATCCGCATAATCCGGCTTCATCTCCATAATACACTGTAGGCGCACCCGGCCATGTCATCTGTACTATTACAGCTTCCTTAAAAACAGCCTTGCTGACATTCATCTCTGCAGCCTTAGGTCCTCTTGAATCAGTACGTCCTACTGTTCTGTTGGTACGTGTAAGGAATCTTGAATGGTCATGATTAGAAAGCTCATTCATAGATATTCTTACAGGCGAACCTCCCATTCTTGACATATTATGTCTCATGGAATCAAAGAAGTACGAAGGATTACCAACCTTCTCCTGCTTAAATGAATCACTGTGTTTTTCCATACCTGTTAAAAACCATGTGAGAGGCTCCATAAACGCATCATAGTTCATAATAGTATCCCACTGGTCTCCCTGAAGCCATGAATATGGATCCCCATAGTGCTCAGCCAATATTACTGCATTAGGATTAGCTTCCTTAACTGCATTTCTAAACTTGCGCCAGAATTCATGATTATATTCCGAACTGAAACCAAGGTCTGCAGCAACGTCAAGTCTCCATCCATCCACGTTATACGGCGGCGATACCCACTTACGTCCAATATTCAAAATATATTCCTCTAACTTAGCAGAGCCTTCGTAATTGAGCTTAGGAAGTGTATCATGTCCCCACCATCCATTGTAGGTATGGTTATATGGCCATGCGTATCCGTCGTTAAACTGGAAGAAATCTCTATATGGACTGTCAGCTGACACATAGGCTCCTTTTTCAAAATTCTGACTATTCTCATATATTCTCTCTCTGTCAAGCCATTTGTTAAACGAACCGCAGTGATTAAATACACCATCAATAATTACCTTAATACCCCTCTTGTGAGCTTCCTCAACAAGATGTGCAAATAACTCATTACTTGCTTCAAGGTTGGCAAGATTAGTAACTCTTTCGATATACTTGGTTGCTCTTGAATTATCGTAATCTCCAGGCGCCAAAGGCTCTCCCCCATCTTCAACAATCTTTCCAAAATGAGGGTCAATATAATCGTAATCCTGAATATCGTATTTATGGTTAGATGGTGACACAAACAGCGGATTAAAGTAAATACACTGTATTCCAAGGTCCTCAAGGTAATCTAATTTCTGTATAACGCCTTCAAGGTCACCGCCATAAAACTCTCTTACACCCATTGATGCAGGGTATTTATCCCAGTTATCTACGCGGGTTACATGCTCTCCAATATAGTTATATTCATCATTAACCACATCATTGGTAGGGTCCCCGTTATAGAAACGATCCACATAAATCTGGTAAATAACCGCTCCCTTAACCCAGTCAGGAGTCTTAAATCCCGGATTAATCACAAAATTATAATCCTGATTAAGCTCTGTCATAGCACCTAACTGATTGTAATACAAGGTTGTTCTTCCTGACACAACCTCAAAATAATATCTTACAGGAGCTTCTCCTACATGAATTGTAATAGTATAGTAGTCAAAATATCTGTCCTGAGATGTTCTCTTCATCTTGTGGTATACACCATCCGACACATATCCCACTTTATCAACGTTATATCTTACAGTTCTGAATTTAATTACGACATCACTGTTCTTATCCGGTTCGCACGGATTTCTAAACTGTTCCGTTGCATCATGAAACAGCCCCCTGGAATTCATAACAGGTCTGCTGTTATACAAATATAAATAAGTCCTTTCATAGTCGGACATCATATCTAAATTTCTTAACAATTCCATATTACTTTACCTCGCTAATATGATATTCTCCTCATTATAAAATATTTTCATTAAAATTTCCACTAATTCCTTAACTATTTTTTTGACATTCATCTACTATTTTTTTGCAGATAACGAAAAAAGGACCGCTTCCGTTCGCGGTCCCTTTAGGAGAAGGTATTTGCTTCTTATGGGGTGTAATAAAACTATATATAATGTATTGGGGGTTACAATGGAAGTATAGCAATTCTCACCACATAAGTGTGCACAAACTTGCACAATTTTCAATAAATCCTTTGTGCATATTGCACAATTACTCATTAAATAACTCTTCAAACTCTTCTCTTGTAATCTTTTCTCTCTCAATAAGTATCTCTGCACACTTATCAAGAATAGCTTTATGCTCGTTAATTATATTTCTTGCTTTTGCATAGCACTCGTCAATAATTCTCTTAACTTCTTCGTCAATTACTGTCGCTACGCCTTCGCCATAGCTTCTTGTATGAGCTAGGTCTCTTCCGATAAACACCTCATCTTCATCACTTCCGTAATTAATAAGACCTACCTTTTCTGAGAAGCCGTACTGGGTAACCATAGCTCTTGCAAGCGCTGTTGACTGCTTGATATCCTGTGATGCTCCTGTCGTAATGTCGTCAAATACAAGTTCTTCTGCAACACGTCCGCCAAGACCCACAACTATCTGCTGAAGCATTTTGCCCTTAGTGTTAAACATTTCATCCTTTTCAGGAAGTGGCATAGTATAACCCGCTGCCCCCATTCCTGTCGGAATAATAGAAATAGTATGAACCGGTCCCACATCCGGAAGTATATGGAAAAGAATCGCATGACCTGCTTCATGATATGCGGTAATACGCTTTTCTTTGTCTGATATAACTTTGCTCTTCTTTTCCGAACCAATACCAACCTTAATAAATGAGTGTTCAATGTCTGCCTGAGTGATATACTTGCGTTCATTCTTAGCAGCGTAAATCGCAGCCTCGTTCATAAGATTCTCAAGGTCCGCACCTGTAAATCCGGCAGTTGTCTGCGCAATTGTCTCAAGATTAACATCATCACCCAGAGGTTTGTTCTTGCCATGTACTTCAAGAATATCCTTACGTCCCTTAGCGTCAGGTCTTCCTACAGCAATCTTTCTGTCAAAACGTCCCGGTCTTAAAATAGCCGGGTCAAGAATATCAACTCGGTTAGTAGCTGCCATAACGATAATACCCGAATTAACTCCAAAACCGTCCATCTCTACAAGCATCTGGTTAAGAGTCTGTTCACGTTCATCATGTCCGCCACCCATACCTGTTCCACGTCTTCTGGCAACAGCATCTATCTCATCTATAAAAATAATACACGGTGCATTCTTCTTAGCTTCTTCAAAAAGATCTCTTACTCTTGAAGCTCCCACACCTACGAACATTTCTACGAAATCAGAACCGGAAATACTGAAGAAAGGAACACCTGCCTCACCTGCTACAGCCTTAGCAATAAGTGTCTTACCTGTTCCCGGAGGGCCTACAAGAAGTACACCCTTAGGAATTCTGGCTCCAAGCTCTCTATATTTAACAGGATTCTTTAAGAAGTCAACTATTTCTTCAAGTTCTTCCTTCTCCTCCATAAGACCTGCAACCTGTTTAAAGGTAATACCCTTAGCTGTAGGGTCATGAAGCTTGGCTCTGCTCTTTCCGAAGTTCATCATCTTAGAACCGCCGCCACTGCCACCGGCAGATCTTCCAAGAATCATAAACACAAAAATAATTACTATTCCCACTAAAAGAATTGGGAGAATTGTAGTCACGAAAACATTAGGTCTGTCAACGTCACCCATTTCCACAACAATGTCTTTTTCAGCAGTTGCGTTATAATCTACGATAATCTTCTGAACCTCATTAACATCTGATACATACGTCTTTCCTACTTCAGCATTCTTATCAATGTAATATACGATAATCCTACCTGTAGGCGTCTCCTCATTCTGAATGACTGTAACAGATTCAATAATACCCATCTCTACTTCTGTAACAAACTGAGCATATGAATAAGCCTTGCCTTTGTTAGCATTGTGTCTCACAGCGAAAATAATAACTGCTATAATTACTATTATCAACAGGTAGAATATTAATCCGCTGCTTTTATTCTGTTTCTTTTCCAAAATAGTATCCTCCTAGTCAAATTTAACAACTCCAATATATGGTAAATTGCGATATTTCTGGTCATAGTCCAACCCGTATCCTACTACGAATTCATCAGGAATACAGAACCCCACGTAATCAACCTTAACATCCTCTACAACTCTTCTATCCGGCTTGTCAAGCAAGGTACACAGTCTTATTCCTGCAGGCTTTCTCTCCTTAAAAATCTTCATAAGATGGCTGAGAGTTCTTCCCGAGTCAATAATATCTTCTATGACAATAACCTCCTTGCCCTCAATAGGCTCATCAAGATCCTTAACAATCTTAACAACTCCCGAAGAAGATGTACCTGCACCATAACTTGATACTGACATAAAGTCAAAACTTACAGGAACAGTAATTCTCTTAGCGAGCTCACACATAAAAGGTGCACCACCCTTAAGCACACATATTAAATGTACCTCTTTTCCTTCATAATCTCTACTTATAGCAGCTCCTAATTCTGAAATCTTAGAATTAACTTCCTCTTCTGTCAAAAGGACCTCTATAGTTTCCATAAAATCATCCTCCGTATTTTACAGTAAGAACCGTTCCGGTATCTTCTGTCACTTTGTATTCTTCACTGATTCTCCCGCCTACGACCCACATAATGTGGTCTCCGTCAGCAAGCACAAGCATCTCGTCGCGCCTGCGCCCCGGTATCTTCTCATCGATAAAATACCTGTTCAGTTTCTTTCTATGTCCTGCATCATCAACAACAAGATAATCACCTTCACGACGGTTTCTTAATTGCAGACCAAATTTTATTTTATCATAATCGAAGCACTTAGTATAGACTTCATTTGTGATTTTTTGGTTATTATTCCATATTTTTTTTCGAAACACGAAAGTATCCTTGCCGTTACTCACATTTATTTCAGAAGGAACTTCTACATCTATACATATGGCAGGCCTTGTATGTTCCTTGTAAAAAAACAATCCGTCCGAATCTCTTCTTACATATACATTATTTATAAGCGATATACTTGCTCCAGAAGGGCTGTCCATAAGATTTACAACTGCTTCTATATGGACATCTGCAACATCCTTCAGACCATCTAAAACTTCTCTCATTGTCCTAATCACTAACAGTTTTCGAATCAGCCTGTGTTCTGTCGGCATACTTTTCAGAAATATCCCATCCCCCTCATTAACAGCATATATGTTATATTTTTCTCCTATTAACTCGTCAAAATACTCATCCGTCTCCTGCATTTTCTCCGACATTGCACAAATATTCTTCACCGCACCCTCATTAAGCTCCACCAACTCCGGTACTATATTATGTCTGATACGGTTTCTTGTATATTCATAAGAAGAATTGGTACTATCTTCGCAATATTCCACGCCTTCCATTTCAAGATATCTGATTATCTCATCCTTCGTGCAACACAGAAGCGGTCTAATCACATTATCCCTTACCGGTCTTATGCCCGTAAGCCCTCTGATACCCGTCCCCCTGCTCAAGTTAAAAACAACCGTTTCCACCCTGTCGTTAGCATGATGTGCCACAGCTATTCTGCCACCTCCATACCCCGCAAGTATCTCATTAAAGGCATCATACCTTACAATCCTCCCCATTTCCTCAGTACTGATACCCTTGTCCTTCGCCATTGTAATAACATCATATGACTTACATATATAATCAATTCCATTATCTTCACAAAGCTTTCTGCAGAATTCCATATCATGGTCCGCTTCATCGCCTCTTATCCCGTGATGCACATGAACTGCGGTCAATCCAAATCCATACAGTTTCTTCAGTTCCTTAAGAAGCATAAGAAGACACACTGAATCGGCGCCGCCCGATAGCCCCGCTACCACATGACCGCACCCTGTAAACATCCCGTGTTTCTTTACATAATCAAGAACTTTGTTATACATAATTTCTTCCTAAATTTGGTTATAAATGTACTATACTTTATCATTTTAAGGTTTGCAAGTCTTTTGTTTTCCATACTCCCATTACAAGCACCGTCATGTCATCCATATTATCATCCCCGCAAAAATAACGGCATTCTGACATAATATGCTCAGCCATTTTTTGCGGATTTCTGCATTTCATTTTTTCCAATATCTCTGCAAGTTTACTTTCCTTATCATAGAACGGAAGGCAATCAACCACACCATCACTTACCATTATTATATAATCCCCGTCTTCAAACTGCTGCTCCCACACATCCTCTTCAACCTCTTCAATCACCCCAGCCGGAAGGGACGATGGTCTCAGTATAATCACTTTTCCGTTTCTTAAAATAAAAGAAGCCGCTCCTCCCATTTTAATAACATGTCCCATTCCATTATCCAGATTCAGCTCCACAATATCCATTGTAACCGGTTCATCAGATTTACTCTCGATAATTGCAGAGTTAATCATGTCAGGAATCGCCATGGAATCATATCCATTCTCAAACAAACTCTCTACAAGCTCAATTACCAGTCTGCTTTTACATGCAGCTGCCTCCCCCGTTCCCATTCCGTCTGCAATCGCCATTATTGCCCTTCCATCATCAGCAGTTTCTATTGTGTAGCTGTCGCCGGATATTTCTTCCTGATTTTTGCTTAAAACAGCATATCCGGACATAACCTTATAGTTAGTTTGTTCATAAATCACATAGTATGCCTTTTTCGTGGAAACTATACTTCTCTCATCGTTACCGGGCACAAATACTGTTTCAAGTTCATCGCCTATTATATCCGCCATTTTCTGTGTCTTAACGCAGCCTGCCTTAGTATACGCATATAATCCTACCCGTGCCCGTCCGTCATGCATATGTACATATGAAATATCTTCGCATTTAATCCCGGCAGACCCTAGTTTTTTGCGCATTCTTTTTTCATTAAATTCCTCATCAGGCTTAATAAGCAGCCGTTCCAGTGCCACCGCAGTATTCTCAAGATGTCTTCTGATATTTCTATTGCAGTCGCACTCTCTATATAACATTGCCAGTTTTCTAATATTCTGAGCCATTCCGTAAAGCCTGTTTTCCATGGTATCCCCTCCATCTATAGGATAGTTTATTATTATATACCCCCTATGGTCATTATTTTGTCATATTGTGAAATTGTGACCGGTATCTTTATGACAAAAAAAGACACCGTCACCTTACTGCAACGATGTCATTTAATCCAATGGTTTTAAAATTATCTCATTAGGATATACAAGCCCAAGCTTGTTACGCGCCATTAGTTCCACAAACTGCTTGGTCTTAATATATTTAGAGTATTGCTCTAATTCTTCCTTCCTATCTTCTTCTTCCTTGATTTCCTGTTTCAACTGCTCTATATATTCTCTGTCCTTGTTGTTACCTGACTTAATTTCCTTACTTCTGAACCTGAGAAAAAAGGCAATTGCAACTACTGCAATTATTATCATCAATGTAATAAATACGTTAGATTTCTTTCCTCTTTTTTCCATTATGTCTCCTCTTATTTCTTATGTTCTTTATTTTACAGGATTTTATTATGTTTTTCAATATTCCAATAGGGATTTTCCTTAAAATGGCAGATATTATTGATACAATATGTTTCCCAACAGTCAGGCTGTATAATATTGCTCCCAAAACCGCTCCTATCAGGAAATAAAATCTTACACCTCCATCGTTTATCCTTATCAGCAGGGCAAATGTACATATGGACAAAGCAATCCAATACAGCATATCCTCAACTGACACTGCAACAATGTTATGAGGAACGCACCTTCTTAATATCCTTAATATATCATATGTAAACGCACTTGCCACCCCATACAGGATTGTTACAAGAACCTTATATAATTCTTCCGCTACAAAATCTGCTATCATTTAAAAAGTCTGGCAAATACGGAGCCACTTTTCTTAGCATGAGCACTAACATCAGAATACATTATCCCATCAATTGTCCCGTCTATATCAATTTCGCCCTTTTCAACAGACAGTCTGCTTACATGCAGGTCATGACCCTTCACTGTTACCATTCCACACTGGGTTTCTAATAAAATCGTATTAAGATCAAAAGATATTACATCCTTAATGCCTGTAATACTCCCGTTTTTTCTGTTCATAAGGGTTATGTGATGTGGTTTAATAATTCTGGTTTCTTCCATTTTGCGCCTCCCCATATATTTATAAAATATATTCAGAGAGATTGCAGCTTATACATATTTATACATTTCTTTCGCATCGTCTTTCTTGGTAGACTCAAGAATTTCCGTTACCTGAACCTTAACCGTCTTATCTCCAAAACGAATCTCTATTATATCTTCCTTCTTAATCTCTGTTGACGCCTTGGCTATCTTACCATTAATACTTACTCTTCCTGCATCACAGGCTTCATTAGCCACCGTACGTCTCTTAATCAGTCTTGATACCTTAAGGTATTTATCAAGTCTCATATCTTTACCTCTGTTTCCATAGAATTAAAAACATCTCAAGGAATATCCTTGAGATGTTAACAAGCAACTATATAACTAAATTAGTTAATGCTTTCTTTTAACTGGCTTCCAGCCTTGAACTTAGGTGCTTTAGAAGCAGCAATCTTAATTGTCTCTCCTGTGATAGGATTTCTTCCTTCTCTTGCAGCTCTTTCAGCAACTTCGAATGTACCAAATCCAACTAACTGGATCTTCTGGCCCTTCTTTAATTCTTCTGCTACAACTTCTGTGAAAGCCTTTAAAGCCTTTTCAGCATCCTTCTTAGAAAGTTCTGTCTTCTCAGCGATAGCTGCAACTAATTCTGTCTTGTTCATGTATTATTTCCTCCTAATACCTAATTAATATTCGTATAGAAGCGATTCTGTGTATATTTAACCACATCGCTGTATACCCACACAATATTTATAATAGTTTTACTTGGTTTTGTCAAGGAAAATTGGCATTTTTTACTTTAATATTGTCAATATTTTTATTATAAAGTATAGAAAGTCCCTTAAGAAGCAATCCATCATCCACAATCACCTTGTTTTTGCACAGAGGAATGACTGTTTTTGCAAGCCCTCCTGTAGCAACAACCTTCGGTGAATATCCCAGTTCATCATTAATTCTGTCTATAAGTCCATCTATCATGGAAGCGTTACCTACAAGTATTCCACTCTTCATACAGTCCACTGTGTTCTTACCAATTACCTTATCAGGTGCATCGAGTCCAATTCTAGGAAGCTGAGATGTTCTGTTAACAAGAGACTCCAAGGATACCTTAAGTCCCGGAATAATCATTCCGCCAATGTAGTTACATTCCTTATCAATTACAGAAACTGTAGTGGCAGTCCCCATATCTACTATAATAAGAGGATATCCGTATTCCTGAATTCCTGCAACAGAGTCTACAATAAGGTCTGCACCAAGCCCCTTAGGATTGTCCATTAGTATATTAAGGCCTGTCTTCATCCCCGGCGCAACTATCATTGCAGTTCTTCCTGTAGTCTTCTTAACCGCTTCTCTTATTATCATTGTAAGAGGTGGTACTACAGATGAAATAATGGCACCATCTATTTTCTTAACATCAACATTATAAAGTTCAAGTAATGTCTTAATACCTATTGCATATTCCAGTTCCGTCTTAGAATGGTCGGTGCACAATCTTTCTTCAAATACTATCTCATCATTCTCAATACACCCTATTACTATGTTGGTATTTCCCATATCTATTGCTAATACCATGAATAAAATCCTCCTAATAATCAAATACGCATTTTATGGTCGAATCCTGTCTCGCCTTATTCTTGGCAATCTGAGCCCTCTCCATATATGTAAATACATTGTCAATATGTCGTGGCAAAAGAACCACACCTGAGTTAATAATAAGGTCAACCTCCGGACACTGCTCACTACAGAACTCCATAAATTTTCTGTTATTCCTGTCTAACATTGCAGCCGAGAGCTGATTACCTCTTTCATCATACTGATTAACAAGCATCATATAATTATCCGCATGAGTTCTGCTTCCGATGATAAATCTTCCTTCTATACTCATCAGCTCTTCTGCATATTTTCTGAGAACAACATCACCCATATCTCTGCCGTACTTGTCATTAATCTGTGTAAAATTATCAAAATCCACTGCTACAAGTGCAAGCGGCTTATTGTCATTATTCTCAAGATATTTTTTCATCTCTTTTACGAAAATATCTTTCTTCAGAAGTCCTGTTACCGCATCATGGGTCTTATTATACTCTTCCTTATTAACAAGTTCAAAATATTTCTTCATACTAAACAGATATGCAGACACAAACTTAGTCGAAGTCATACAGATATTTTTCTCTGTATCATTCCACCTACCGGCAACGCCATGTCTTTCGAAGGTTACCCAGCCCTCTCTGTCATTCTTTGCCATAAGTCTGTTGACCATAACTGACTTCACTCCGATGCTCTTCATCTTGTTAAAGGTCTCTTCCGACCCATTATACAATTGGAGATTATCTATGACAATACTAT
Source organism: Butyrivibrio sp. (assembly GCA_045542375.1). Taxonomy (GTDB): domain Bacteria; phylum Bacillota; class Clostridia; order Lachnospirales; family Lachnospiraceae; genus Eshraghiella. The sequence goes on along the minus strand of JAZQKW010000168.1, from coordinate 2,045 downwards.
TATTATCCTTCCATTCATATCTGTTGATTCGCTCAAAAGGCTTTCTTGCCACCTTCTCAGCCACTGAAACATTATCAGCATTGTGCCACTGATATGCCAGTTCAGCAACTCCGGTACTCTCATCATATTCATGTATGGATATACAATCAATTCCGTATCTTGTCCCAATCATTTTAAACAGTTCGCTTATTGTCACTGAAATATTCTCTCCGCTGTTAATCACATCCAGAACTCGTTCTACAATTTCAGCGTCAACCTCTTCTCTCTTATCCATTTTGTACAGACCCTGAATATCCTCATTCTCTGCATCGTATATAATAACCTTACCGGCATCATCACATTTGCACGCAAGCATGGCAATCCACGCTTTATACATAAACTGTTGAACCTCTCCCTCATTAACCGGGCCATAGAAAATTCCGCCCTTAAGGGCATATTCATTCATATCCAGTTCAGCTATTTTGCTTATAAAATTATGCTCAATATCATTACCGTAATAAAACACTCCGATTTCATTGAAATCAAGTATTCCACACACCACATCATATGTATATATTCTCTCTAATATCTGTATTACATTAACAAGCTGTTCTCTTAAAACATCTTCTGTTTTGCCATCGTAGTCTATATTCAAAATAAGCATACCACAGGTCTTTCCTGCGTACTTTATGAATTTATCATTCAGCTTCTTGACAAATGATTCTTTATCCATAACCCCTGTATGCATATCTCTATAGCTTTCTCTGTCATAATGAAGGTATTCCCTGTCATCATCTTCAACAACCTTTTCAAGTCGTCCGATTACAGATTCTATTTCATTATTCTGGTCATACATAAGTCTTCCGGCTAACTTATACAGATGCACCTCACCCCTGCTGTCGGTAAAAGAAAAATGATTATCGTAAAAATCAGCCACTCCGGTCTCAATACCGGAAACTATTCTTCCCTTGATAAGTTTCTGTACGTTATCCATTCCCAAATTAACATTATTTATTCCGGCATAATTATTGCCATATTTAGAGGTGTTAAATCCGCCACCATATATACGGATACTGTCATCTGCCAATGTATAACAGAAAAATATCTCCCCTGTTAACATCGCAATATTTCTGTAAACCTTAAGTTCTTCATCAAAATTGTTCATTCGTAACACCTCCGTTGTAAAAATTGCCAAAAAAGGCACTGCCATTACATAGCAGTGCCTATAATTCAAATCCGTTCAGCCTTATTCAGCTGTTGTTGTCTCAGACTCTGCCTTCTCCGTTGTTGGAGCCTCAGTAGGTCTTACATCCTCAGATTCTACAAGCTTATTGTTATCATATAACCATGAACATACGCCTTCAAATACAAAGCTTTCCATGATATAGTCAATTCCATACTCTTCTTCGAACTTAGCTGTATCTGTGAAGCCATAATTCTTAGCGTATGCCTTAACTAATTCATCATAAAGTTCCTCTGTAACTGCAAGCTGTTCCTTCTTGGCAATTTCAACACCAATCATAATGTACTCAAGTTCGGACTGAGCCTGCTTCTTACATTCTTCCTTAAGAGCTTCTTCGTTCTCAAAGTCGTTCTTCTTAAGATATTCTTCGTAAGAAATCTCAGCACTCTCAGCTGCCTTCTTAAATGATTCTGAGTAGTATTCGAAATAATCATCTGTTGATTCCTTAAGCTGATCTTCCGGATATCCCACAATCTTGCAATTATCAAGGATCATCTTCCATGTATTCTGATTGTACTCACTCTGCTGTGCCTGAAGATTGTAATCCTTCACTATTGTCTTAATATATTCTTCGTAATCCTTAGTTGTTGTATACTTACCCTGTGTAAGTTCCTTAACATATTCATCTGTCCATTCAGGAACAATAGCATCCCCGTTAACATAGTTAACCTTAACTGTAAATACAGTCTTCTTACCTGCAAGGGCAGGATTAGCTTTATAATCCTCCGGGAATGTTACATCAAGATCATATGTCTTACCAATTTCAAGACCAGGAAGCTGATCATCTAATGAATCGATAAATGTAGTGTTAACCTCGTATGTG
>JAZQKW010000167.1:0-2265 GCA_045542375.1 Butyrivibrio sp. | reverse complement strand
CTTATGTTATGGAAATTAACCTTGAGCTTCTCAAGGAATGCTATGGTAACGTGCCTAAATTCAATCCACTTCCAAAGTATGCTGAGGAGAAGCGTGACCTTGCCCTTGTTATGAGCAAGGAGGTTACCTGTGGTGAGGTTGAAGACTGCATTAAGGAATCTTGTGCATATGTAACAGATGTTAAGCTTTTCGACGTATATGTAGGAAAACCAATTCCTGAAGACAAGAAGAGTATGGCATTTACCGTTAGGTTTACACCTAAGGATGAGGAGTTCACAGCAGATTCAGTAGATGGATTTGTGGCTACAATCCTTAAGAAATTAAATAAGAAGCTTGAAATAGAGCTTAGAGCGTAAAATATTTAACCGCACCGGAGAACGTCAGTTATTCCGGTGTGGTTTTTAACAAATCGGAGATGTTAATTATGAATGGTAGGAAAATATTCGGGATATTTTTAATGTTATTTGGGGTGATAATGCTGGTATCTACATTTACAACGGATTTTTTGTCTAAAAAGTTTGAAAAGAAGCTTCCGGATGGCGTGAAAAAATACGATGCTGTAGTCTCAGAAGTGGTATCGGTTGAGACAGAAAAAGTACGTAAGGAAAACCGTGACGGCAAAAAATACTGGGATGAGGTATATAATAGTGACGTTGTAATAAAGTATACAATAGACGGACAGGATTATTTTTCTGATTATAAGTTTAGAAAAGACAGTACACCTGTTTCTGTAGGCGACAAATACATAGTTCAGGTGCATCCTGACAAACCGGAAAGGATATACAGCGTTTCATCACTTGACGGTGAAACTATCGCAAAGGTAATGGACATTGTATTTGGTGTTATTGGCGGTGTAATTTTTGTAATTGGATTACTTATGCTGATTAAGGGAATTAAGATGGGAAATCAGCCTCCACACGACGACTATTATGCTGAGGACCAGCAGGAGTATGAGGATACATATTACAATTAAGGAGGCTATATGCTAACTAGTATTGCAATTATTTTATTGTTAGGTTTGATGGTGGGATGGCTGTTTTCCAAAGTGAAGCTTCCAAGTCTTTTAGGAATGATTATTGTGGGAATTGTAATCAGCCCTCACTGTCTTAATATAGTTGATGAAACAATTCTTGGGATTTCCGGAGATTTGAGGCAGATTGCATTAGTTATTATTCTGACCAGAGCAGGCCTGTCGCTGAATCTTGAGGATTTAAAGAAGGTAGGAAGACCGGCAGTATTGATGTGTTTTGTCCCTGCGTGTATTGAAATGGTCGGAACGATTGTTTTTGCACCTATATTGCTTGGGGTGTCGTATTTGGAGGCTGCCATAATAGGAAGCGTGATAGCTGCCGTATCGCCGGCGGTAATTGTTCCGAGAATGATTAAACTGATGGACGAAGGCTATGGAACCGCAAAAAGCATTCCACAACTGATTCTTGCAGGCGCATCTGTTGATGATGTTTTTGTAATCGTGGTATTTACAGCACTCACTACATTGGCATCAACCGGAAATATATCGGCAACAAGTTTTCTACAGATACCTATTTCCATCCTTCTTGGTGTGCTTTTAGGCGTGCTTGTAGGATTTTGCCTTGTATGGTTCTTTAAAAAATGCCACATGCGCGACTCTGTAAAGGTGCTTATTATACTTAGCATATCTTTCTTGCTTTTAGAGGTTCAGACCAGGCTTGAAGGTATTGTTCCTGTATCGGGCTTGCTTGCAATTATGAGTATGGGAATACTTGTTAACCAGAAATATGATGTTTTGGCAAAAAGATTATCCGTTAAGTACAACAAATTATGGCTGGGTGCAGAAGTGTTTCTCTTTGTGCTGGTAGGAATCGCTGTGGATATGAAATATGCCATGGCAGCAGGGGTTGTGGTTATTGCCCTTGTACTTATAGCGTTGTTGTTCAGAATGGGTGGAGTCATACTTTCACTTATAAAAACCAAGCTCAACGCAAAAGAGAGAGTATTTTGTGCAATCGCATATACACCTAAGGCTACGGTGCAGGCTGCAATTGGTACAATACCCCTTGCCATGGGATTGGCATGTGGAGAAATGGTGTTGACGGTGGCAGTTGTGGCAATTCTGCTTACTGCACCTTTGGGAGCTTTGTGCATGGATAGTTTGTATAAGAAAATATTGAGGAAATAATATATGGAAATAACGGATAAGAGAATCGACAGCGGAAAAGCCTTTGACTGGGGCAGAACCTCCGCAGATTATGGAAAATACAGGGATATATACCCACAAGTATTTTA
>JAZQKW010000166.1:0-4734 GCA_045542375.1 Butyrivibrio sp. | reverse complement strand
TTTTCTTGATAAAACCGCTTAGTAATATATACTTATTATTGTAGTATGTAAAATAGAATATTCTTGCAATATCGTTAGAAAACTTTATTCTTAATTCGTATAATCCCTTGTTGTTATGACCGCTAATGGGTTTAATATATGGTTCTCGCAAATCATTTCCTAACTCTTGCAATAGTTCGATATCTTTGAATGCTTTAGCGCGTAACTTGGCTGGAAGAACATTTAGGAATTCTAGCACAGGAATCTTTCCATTTTCACGCTGATAAAATTCAATGGTAAATATAACACACACCTCTCTTTTTATATATGTTATCATATACGATAACTTAGTGTCAATAATTACTTTTAAATTATAAAAAATACAGTATGCCCACCTGGACTATACTGTATTTTTCGTTATATTATTTAATTCTTTAACACTGTTGTTTTATCCACATCCGTATACATCTCATATTCGCCCTTAAAGCCTTCTGCAGAATAGAATGTGTATTCATTGTCCGTAAGCTCTGCTGTTGACTGGGCTGCTTTTCCTGTGAAGAAAATAGCATCCTTTCTAACGAAAACAAGAACCTCATTAAGAGCAACATCTACATAGTGATGACCTGCTGACATTGGAACCACATCTCTGTCTGTAAGACTTCTGAAACGAATCATTGTCATGTCCTCAGGGAGATATACATAACGACCTACTGCGTTCTGCTTGTACACAGGAGCTATCATTATGCTGTCACCAACCATAAGCTGATCTTCAATATGTCTCGCTGTCATATCCTCAGGGAAAGCAATTCCCATTGGTGTGAACATAAGTGTGTTGTTCTTAACAGCTTTTATATATTCGCTGTAAAGGTATGGAATAAAACCATATCTTAAATTAACGATGTTACGGAAGCTGTCAATGTCTTTAAAACGATAAAGCTCCTGATCCCTTGTTCCAAGGGCTGCATGGTTACGCATAAGAGGAGTGAAAAGTGAAAGCTCCATAAATCTCATCATATGGTCTTCTGTGGTATTCTGGTTAAATCCGCCTGTATCAGCACCGGTGTAAAGGAATCCACACATATTAATGTTAGGAAGCTGGTGCATAAGGAGTTCGATATGTGCCCACCATGATGAGTTATCACCGGTCCATATACCGCTGTATCTGTGCATACCGATGTAGGAAGCTCTTGAAATCATAAGAAATCTTTTGTCCGGTTCTAACTTCTTAAAAGCATCCGCAGCAGAAACAGTCATATTGTAACCATATATATTATGAACTTTGTCGTGTCTTACCATTTCACCATTTACATTGTGGTAAAAGCTTCTGTAGTCCTCAGGGTTGTTAGCAAGTCCGTTAACCATATCCTTAAATGACCACAAATCAGAAAGAGTAAGCTTCATATCGGCATACTTCTGTAACTCTGACATAGTCTTTTTAAGGTTCTTTTCAGAATAAAACAAAGCAGGTTCGTTCATATCATTCCAGAAACCGTCAATTCCCATACTTGTAAGCACTTCGTATTTCATTCCGAACCATTCTCTGGCTTCGTCGTTTAAGAAATCAGGAAGTACTGAAAGTCCCGGCCACACAGCGGTTACAAAATCGTTGCCGTCTTCATCCTTGCAGAAATAGTTGTTGGCAACACCTTCTTCATACACTGAATATCCTTCCTCAAGCTTAACTGCCGCATCAATAATTGGAACAAGATGGATGTTCTCTGCCTGCATCTCTTTAACAAATTCATTGAATTTAGGGAAGGTCTCTTCGTTAATTGTAAAATCCTTATAGTTATCCATATAATCAATATCTACGAATACTGATTCAAGAGGAATGTTATTGCTTCTGTAGCCCTTTACAACTTCTCTGATATCGTCAGCACTGTGGTATCCCCAACGACTCTGCTGATAACCAAAAGCCCAATAAGGAGCGATGTAGCTTTCACCTATTAAGCCACGGAATTCCTTAATGATTTCAAGAACAGAAGACCCCTCAATAATGTACATATCGTAGTTGGCCTCTTCAACTGAAATGGTCATAATATCAGGATCCGTATATCCTAAATCAAAGTATACTTTTGCCGGAAAATCCACAAAAATACCGTATTTAATTGCGCCGTCAATAACTATAAAATTATGAGCGGCATAGAGAGAAGATTTGTCTTCTGTATGGCTAAAATCATCTGAGCAGTTGCTGATGTATCTGTAGCCTCTTTTATTAATTCCGCGGACATTCTCACCAAGACCGTATATAACATCGTCCTTGCCCAAAGGAGAAGTAACTGATGTCTTGTCTTCGCTAAGTGTGAGATAAGCCGGAATATCAGTTGTAACAGCTAAATCCTTAATAACAGCGTTAGTGTTAAAAGGTTTTCCAAAAGTATACTTGCTAATCATGAATAACCTCCTGAATATTAATTAGTGATGGAAAAGTCTGATTCCTGTAAAGCACATTGCCATATTGTATTTGTTGCAGGTAGAGATAACATTGTCATCTCTTACAGAACCGCCCGGCTGTGCGATGTATTTAACACCACTCTTATGTGCTCTTTCAATATTATCACCAAATGGGAAGAATGCATCTGAACCAAGGGCAACATCCTGCATCTTATCAAGCCATGCTCTTTTTTCTTCTCTTGTGAATACTTCAGGCTTCTCTGTAAAAAGATTCTGCCATGTTCCTTCAGCAAGAACATCCTCGTATTCATCTCCCATATATACATCAATAGTATTGTCTCTGTCAGCTCTTCCGATACCTTCTTTAAATGGAAGATTAAGAACCTTAGGGTTCTGACGTAAGAACCAGTTGTCAGCCTTCTGACCTGCAAGTCTTGTACAGTGAATTCTTGACTGCTGACCTGCACCGATACCGATAGCCTGTCCACCCTTAGCGTAGCATACAGAGTTAGACTGTGTATATTTTAATGTAATCATTGCGATAGCAAGGTCAATCTTAGCTGATTCAGGAATTTCCTTGTTCTCTGTTACAACGTTAGAGAAAAGTTCTTCGTTAATTACAAGTTCGTTTCTTCCCTGTTCAAAAGTTACACCAAATACATCCTTACGCTCGATTGGAGCAGGAACATAATTAGGGTCAATCTTGATTACACAGTAGTTACCTTTCTTCTTGGCACTGAGAATTTCAAGCGCTTCAGGCTCATATCCAGGTGCGATTACACCATCTGAAACCTCTCTCTTGATTAAGTTAGCTGTATCAACGTCACATACATCTGAAAGTGATATGAAATCACCGAAAGAAGACATTCTGTCGGCACCTCTTGCTCTTGCGTATGCGCTTGCAAGTGGGGATAAATCGCCCATATCCTGTACCCAGTAAATCTGCTTCTCAACTTCTGTAAGTGGAAGACCTACAGCAGCACCGGCAGGAGATACATGCTTAAAAGATGTAGCAGCAGGAAGTCCTGTAGCAACCTTAAGTTCTCTTACAAGCTGCCAGCCGTTGAATGCGTCCAAAAGATTGATGTAGCCCGGACGTCCGTTAAGGATTTCGATAGGAAGCTCGCCATCCTGCATATATACCTTAGATGGCTTCTGGTTAGGGTTACATCCGTATTTTAATTCAAATTCTCTCATGTTCTGATACCTCGTAATTTATTTATTCTTGTTGATTATCTTAGTCTCATATGTTCCATCAGCAATGTTAATGTATCTGATGAAAAGAGATACTTTGTTATCTTCGTCAAGATTGTTCCATACTGTGTTAGCAAATTCTTCCATATCGTTAGGAACTTCTACAAGTGTTGGTTCTCCTTCGTAGCTTGGAAGTGGATTGCCGTCACCCATATATGTGTGAATGAAGTGAGCCTCACCTGCTATTGGATTAGAGTATGCAAAAGTATATCTATTGCACTGTTCAGGATTGCCGTTGTTACTCTTTAAAATAGACATTTCATAGTTGAAAGCATTGTCTTCAAAATGAAGTACACCTGAAATTCTTGGTGTGTAGTTAGGAGCGTCAGGCTCAAATTCTCTTGTTCTTAAAGACTGTTCAAAAGTTAAGCCCTTATCCATTAAATCATAGATAGTATCTGTCTGGTCACCGTTAGTTACGATTGTTTTGTTACCGAGCACTCTCACAGGTGCGTAGATAATAAGGCTTGGGTCTTCAAGCTTAGAAGGGTCATAAGCCTGTGTGCGGATTCCTTCACCATCCTCAACAAATACACGGTTACGGCTGTTCTCGCTTCTTCCCATAATAAAGTAAGCAATTGCTGCCTTAGTACCATCAGGTGTCTTACCGATGATAATTCCTCTTCCCGGATAAGATGTTCCGCTAAGTTCTGCTGCCAGTGATTTCTGTACCATTAATAATTCCTCCTGTTATCTGTGGCTTATAGCCTGTAATGAATTAAAAAAACCGTCCCGGGTATACCAAAAACGGCGCCCAGACGGTCGGCATAAATAATGTTGCGGTCCCCAAGAGTTATCTCTTATGTTCCGTCAGTAACGCAACTCTATCTAAGATTATTACAATTATTTTGGGTAATGTCAAGAGATAAACTTTAATTTGTAAAGTGCATAATAAAGATGTATGCCACCCCGGAGTTTTGGTATGAGTGTAAAACTCTTCGGGATGGCATATTACATTTAATTTAATAAATAATATATTCGTATTTCGTTGCTGTTATCAAAGTCGTGGGGTTCCATGAATTTCTGAAATTCTTCCGATGTTGAGTTTTCTCCATCTATTGTATAGATTCCTTTTTCAGTATCATAATCGGCTAATACGATTTCTTG
>JAZQKW010000165.1:0-11866 GCA_045542375.1 Butyrivibrio sp. | reverse complement strand
TGCAAGAATTAAAAGCGAAGTGAGTAAAAATACAATTATTCGTTTCTTCATATTGCCTCTAAATAATATTTTCTTTTTAATATATTCTTAAGATATAAAAACTGTTCATATCTGAATTCCCAATATAGCAGAGCATGCCATAATGTGCATTAGAGTATGTTATGCATTTTACGATTGCATTTGAGAAAAACGTAAGCTTTGTTCACCGTTTTGTTGAAATAGATTTGGCTTTTATAAAGTTACATGCCGTCCTAAAGGCTTTTGCGTGCACACAGTTATCCATATCAAAAATCCTATTTTGTCATAGAAGCAGTGCAATATGTTTATTAAACGTCGGTCTGCAAAAACTTCTCGCTTGTTCTATAATTTGAACAAGCTTCGTCGGACGTTTGCAGACCGACGACTTTTATTGCACTGCTTCTAAGTCAAAATTAACGGATTTTTTCAAGGCTTCCTGCGCGTACGCAAAAGCCTTTAGGATGGTATGTGACATTTTTATAAAAGACAAATAATAATCTTTTCAACAAAACGTAGTTAGAAAGCTACGAGTTTTCTCAACCGCAATCGTAAAATGCATAATAAACTTTAATTGTGATTATGGCATACTCTGTTATATTGGAAATTCAGATATGAACAGTTTTTATATCTTAAGAATATATTAAAAAGAAAATATTATTTAGAGGCAATATGAAGAAACGAATAATTGTATTTTTACTCACTTCGCTTTTAATTCTTGCAAGCCTTTGCGGCTGTAAGAAGGAAACAGGGGACCTTAAGAAAATCACTCTCAACGAGGTGGCACATTCCATATTCTACGCTCCTCAGTATGTTGCAATGGAGTTAGGTTACTTTGAAGAGGAGGGCATCAAGCTGGTGCTTGAGACAGGATTTGGTGCCGACAAAACAATGACCGCTCTGCTTTCAGGAAATGCAGATATCGGATTTATGGGTTCTGAATCCTCGGTCTATGCATATCTGGAGGGTGCTGATGATTACGCAATTAACTTTGCAGGTCTTACACAGCGAGCCGGTAACTTCCTTGTATCAAGAGTCCCAATAGACAATTTCACATGGGATATGGTAAAAGGCAAAAAAGTTCTTGGCGGACGTGAAGGCGGAATGCCGCAGATGATACTTGAATATATTTTGAAAAAGAATAATATCGACCCGGATACAGACCTTAATATTGACCAGAATGTTGATTTTGGACTTACAGCCGGAGCATTTACAGGAGATACGTCTTTTGACTTTACTGTAGAATTTGAACCGGGAGCCACCTCACTTGAAAAAGAGGGCATCGGATATGTTGTAGCCTCTCTGGGTGTTGACAGCGGTTATGTTCCGTACACTGCATATTGTGCCAAGAAAAGTTATATTGATAAAAATCCTGAGACAATCAAAAGCTTTATTCGTGCAATCCAGAAGGGACTTGATTATGTCAACACTCATGATTCCGCTGACATAGCCAAGGTTATTGCTCCACAGTTTGACGACACTGACCTTGATACAATAACTACAATTGTAGAGAGATATAAGGTTCAGGACAGCTGGAAGAAAAATACTGTATTTGACGAGGAATCATTTTTCCTTCTGACCGATATTTTAAAGGAAGCCGGTCAGATAGATACTGATGTTCCGTATGAAAAACTGGTAATTACCCCTTAACTCAAAAACGGTGAAGACTCTGTATGAATCTTCACCGTTATTTTTAATTAAAGGTTACTGAGATTTTCAAATCTTGGGATTTTCTTGGTTCCCTGAAGCTTCTTACGCATCTCTTCTTTTTCCTTCTTAATATCTCTCTCTTCAGATTTATAGAACTTCATATACTGCTTATAACAGAAATATGTTGTTGCGGCAACTACCACAAGTACGATACCAAACTGTGCAAATTCGTTGATTACCTTTCTCTCGGCAAGATACTGTGCGCCCTGAATAAGGATATATGTTCCATACACCATTCCGTACCATCCCATAGGGATTTTCTTCTGATGTGCAGCGTACAATGGAACTGTTATTGCCACCTGATATATAAGAATTAATATAGCTACTATTGATAAAAGTACTATTGCTGATGTTTTGAAATTAATCAAATCCATTGCTGTATCAAGTGTCGAATATGCTTTAGCAGTCATTCCTTCTGTTACCATGTACTGACCATTTTCATTTTTCAAAATAATACCTGATACAAGGGTCTCTAGTCCGCTTCTGTTAATAATTACCATTGATGCACACATCTGGAAAAGTGTGGACATTGTAAATACTGCCTGCGTACATGCTATACCAAGACCAAAAGAAAGATTCTGTCCGAAGCCCTTCATTCTGTAGCCGAAGGCTTTGTTGCTCATCCAACGTCCCGCAATCGGTATAAGTGCCGTCACAAGGGTATACACAAGAACAAATACTGCAGTGGATGTTATGGTGGTCGTGCCATCGTCTCCCTTAAATACATATTTCTTCAGTGGCGTAAACGAGAACAACACCGTTATTACAATGGATATTGTAAAATAAAAGAATACGAGGTATGTGGCAATACCGCCAAGAATACCAAATCCGTTCCCTTTCTGCTTTCTTGTTACAAGCACAACTACTGCAATTATTGCTGCAAACAGAAGAACAAGGCCGATTATTGTAAATACAAGACGGCTTGTAGGCACTGTTGCTGCCATATTATATGCACTTAAGTCTATTTCAACCTTAGGTGCCTCTGTTGCAACTTCTGAGGCTACTTCTGAAGCCACTTCTGTTGCTTTGTTAAAAAAGATATTCATATCAATTCCCTTTCATTATTTTCCTTTTTGAACGATATTCCTAATGTATCATAAGGATGGAAAATAGTCAATTTTATAAAAAATATTTAATAATTTATTTACCTCATAGGGTCAAACATTTCTATTAAATCAACATTTTCCATATTCACAACATTATATATATTAGCAAAATAAAATGAAAAACCTGTTGCTTCATCTACATAGTGACCTTCGTATCTGAGTGAGTTAACGTCACCAATATTATCCTCTGTGCAATTGGTCACTTCTATTGATGTACATTTTTCCAAGCCAACATATTTATACTTTGCAACAATCACTCCATCTTTATCCATTATCCCACTTATGCGGTTAAAGATATCATATCTGTAAGTATATATATTTCCATCATATTCAAATCCAATTATTTCAAATGATCTTCCAACCACTGGTATATCCGAAGGTTTCTTTATATACTTGATATTTCTGCCATTCTTATATTCCCTTATATAACAATCACTCTCAGGATTATGCTCCAATTGGATATCTGTACCATCACTTCCGGCAATTGATAACAATCTATTGTTATCGGTGTAAGTGTAGATGTATTCTACGCCTTCTACCGATATCTTTTGAGGTCTGAACATTGTAGTCTCATAGCGGTCGTTAGGGTCTTCAATATACTCTTCCCATTCTAAAATATTAATTTTGCTCTTGTCATATTTTGAATTATCAAACGGCTTTTCCGTAGGTTTCTCAGTCGTTTCCTCCGTAGGTTTTTCAATCATCTCACCCATTGTAATATTCAAAATATTCATCTCACCTAACCCCGTATTATTCATGGCAATATATGCATTATTATCATTTCCGCTATAGAGTGAATAACTAGTATCTGTGGCAAGCAATGTTTTTTCTTTCTTATCCAGATTATATGCTGTTACCCCTGCTTCGGCACTAACTATTACCATATTGTCCATAAGTACACATTGGTAAAATTTTTCTATTTCCATTTTTATCATTTGCTTATATTCAATATTATACACATATATACAATCACTGTATGAGGTATCGGGCTTCCCTATACAGAATCTGGAATTACATGCAAGGATTTCTATTTCTTCTGAAACCTCTACTACTTCCTCCGTCCCCTTCGCTGTGTTATGTATTACTATGCTATATTTTCCACTCTCATCTGACTCACATACTGCATACATGCCCTCACACATACACATTTCTTTATATGGCGCAGCAAGGGGTACCGACTCTTCTTCCCGGTAGACTTTTTCGTCCGTAAAACTATATCTGTTAATATTATATTTTCCATTTTCACCGTTTACCTCTTCAACCCAGTATACGCTGTCTTCTGCAAGCATCGTATTGATGCCACTCATAGAGCCTTCTCCTTCTGTAATAATTTCTACAGGCTCATCTACATGATTCAAATCAATATACTTAACTCTATAGCATTTAAATCGATCCTCTTCCGACCAGACAATTACATTCCCATTGCACTTCATATCGAAAATATCCACACAATAATCAAGGTCATACTGATATATAAGCTCATTTTCTTTTGTATCAGTTCTGTAACGCCATATGGATGTATTGTATTCCTCTTTAAATTCTACACCAATGTGAATCAGACCAATATACTGCACTGAATAATATACATTATTTCCATATACACAAAAAGCTCCACATCCCGCGCCTTCCGGCAGGGGAATATCATATTTACCAACCTTTAAACAGGTTTTCGTGATATCAGTTTCTTTATATCCTGTATGTGGATATTTTGCTACTTCATTTAAATCAAAATATTTTGGTTTGGGTGCTTCTGTTTCCTCATCGGAACACCCTGATAATAAAATGGCAAAAATAAACGCTAAGGCTAATGCGCATTTTCTAATTATCACTTAATTCACACTCCCAACCTCTTCCGCTCTCTTTGCATAATCATACATAAGAGTAATTATTCTGTGCTGAATTTCTTCTTTCTCTTTAGTTAATTCATCTCTTTCATTCCATAAACCATGTTCAGCATACATATTTCCAGTTTCTGACTTTGGTACATCTTGTCCTAATTTATAACTTCCAAGATATTCCAATGAATATGCTCCTTCAGGACATCCCACTGTGAATCCAAGACGATTAAAATCATCAAGGTATTCCTTACCTATGTAAAACATGTCATATCCTTTTTCTTCTACGTATTCCATAATAAGAAGCAATTCTTCATCTGATATTTCCATTGTTCCATTGTAATCATATAAAACAATTGCTTTGTATTTATGGTTTTCCGCTGAATATAGTGTTTCTTCTGTTATTTTATCTACAGTCCTGTAGCTCACGGTCTTTCTAAAACCAGGGTCTTCACCATATACCATAACATCCGCATTAAATTCCTTATTCAGACCTTCTGCTGCAATGTCGTATCCATCCTTTGACGCATCAACGTTTTTGTTCTTAATAAATAAAATAGCTAATATAGCTGATATAACTATTACTGCAATTCCAATACCTGTTAATATTATTTTCGTACTCTTCTTCATAAATCCATCCCCCTCAATCTGTAAGGTATAATTATTTCTGCATCAACTGTTCCGATATCATAGTTCTTTGTTCCAAATCTGTTGATGATTGTATTTCCGCTTATGGTTCCTCCACCATAAGTTGCTGATATTTTTAATTTAAAATCCGGATATATAGGACCTTTGTTCTCCTTTATATCCCAGGATAAAACCCCATACTGTACTGATGGGTTGAACAAATAATTTATTTCTGCTTCACTGGTTACGTATGCAGTATAATCGTACTCCCATCTTGCATAACCATTGTCATCTATATTGGTAATAACACACAATGTATTTTCTGAATCTGTCAATGTTCCACTCATTGGTTCTATTGTCTTATTATCCATATAGTCAGTAAAAAAGTTATTTGCCACCTGCAAAGTAAGGTATCGTGACATTCCACGCTTATCCCCTCTTACAACCTGAGGTATCATTTCGCCTTTTATTAAAAGTTTCTGAGAATATTTATCTCCATCATTCTCTTTTGAAGTTGCTATGCCTGTCTGAACTCTTACATAACCCAATGAAGTTCCTTCACCAAAGTCTGAATCCTTAGATTTGCAATCCTGTTTAACCCACACTTTCTGGGTTTCATTCCAATTGATGTTATACTTTTCTTCATCTACCCCGTATTCCTGTACCCACTCAGTTTCTGATGCTTTGGCCGGTACTCCTATTCCTGTTAAAAATACTCCCATTGAAAATAAAGCAATACTTTTCCTTAACACATTTCTCACACTAAATATCCTCCTTTTCCTTTTCCTTTTCCTTATTCTTACTTACAGCATTTTCTCCATCTCTTCAACACTGAACCCATAGGTTTTGTTGCAAAAATGACATTTAATTTCGATATCCTCTCCGTCATCTATGATTCCCTGCAAATCCTCTTTATTGATTGCATCAAGAGCCTTGGATACCTTTTCCTTAGAGCAGTCACATACAAAAGCCACCTCTGTTTTGTCAAGAATCTCCAGTTCAAGGTCCCCAAGAATGTACTGCAGAATATCCTCCGGTGTCATTCCTTTTTCAAGCATTCCCGTTACTGATGTGATGGAGGTTATTTTTTCCTCAACTGCTGATATGGTCTCTTCTGTTGCATCCGGCATAATCTGAATGATGAATCCACCTGCTACATTTACAGTGTTCTCTTTCGTCATAAGAACACCAAGACCTACAGAGGATGGGGTCTGCTCACTGGTGGCAAAATAATATGTTATGTCGTCCGCTATTTCACCTGTAATAAGTTCACAGGTTCCTGTATATGGCTCTTTAAGACCAAGGTCCTTAATAACCGTAAGAAGTCCTACTCCAAGGGAACCGGCAACGTCAAGCTTACCTGCCGCATTTGCTGGAAGAATTACATCCGGATTAGCTGCGTATCCTTTTACATTTCCGTGAGAGTCAGCGGTTACAAGATAATGTCCAACCGGTCCGCTTCCTTCTGCTTTCAGGGTAAGCACATCTCTTTCACCTTTCATCATGCTTCCCATCATGCTTCCTGCTGTAAGAAGTCTTCCAAGTCCTGCCGTTACCACAGGGCTTGTGTTGTGAGCTGCTCTTGCATATTCCACTGTTTCTCTTGTATCTGCCGCAAAGGCTCTTACCTGTCCGCCTGCAGCTATTGCTCTTATCATATAATCCTTCATTCTTTTAACCTTCCTTCTTCATAATAAAATATATTCTCTCACCTGAATAATCCGCCGGAGCTTCATACTCAGAATTTCTTTCCTCAAGAATTGTAAGTCCTGCACGCTTTGCAGTCTCTCTTACTTCCTCCGGGGTAAATGCATGCTGCACATGCTCCTCTACAAATTTCTTATAGAGTTTTCCTTTTTTTATATAAAACGAGATGTAATATTCATTGTTTCTCGTTACCTCATCATAGTAATTTTCCCAATAGTATTCCCCTATGTCTTTTTCATCAGAATAAATTTCTTCTCCCAGAGACTTGAAAAAAGCCTCCGTCTTCATGTCAAAAATAAATATTCCCCCATCTTTCATTGCTCCTTTAACCCCCACAAAGGTATCATACAACTCCTCTGTATTCACAAGGTAGTTTATGGAATCACAGACACTTACTACCACAGGGAATTCATCCTTAAATGTAAGCTTTCTCATATCCATTACCTGAAATGAGGTATTTAATCTGAAATGTCTGCCGCGTTTTATTGCCTGCTGTACCATTTCTTTCGACAAATCTATACCCGTTACCTCATACCCTTCAGTGGACATAAGCGAACCGAATCTTCCTGTGCCGCATCCCAGTTCAAGCGCCTTACAGGCTGTATATCCTGCCTCTTCAAGATATTCGCATATTCTGTCTACCCAGTCACTATATGGTATATCGTCCATAAATATGTCGTATACTTTTGCAAAAAATGTATATGAATTCATTTTTCCTCCACTTGATAATTTATCTTCGTTATTTTATACTGTATAAAAACAATATATCAGGTGAACCTATGAAGCGTAGAAATCTTAAAAATATAATTCGTATGCAGACTCTTCCACGTCTGTTCATACCGCTTATCATATGTATCGTAATCGTCACAATTTTGATTATCAATCCTTTTAAAAATGCTCTTTTTCCGACTTCGATTAAGAACATTGAGGATGTAACCCAGATGTATGAAGACGGTAATGACTATATCAAGTACACAGCGAACAAGCTGTATTATACCGGACTTGATTATTCCATTGGCAGCAAGACCAAAGCCAATATATACTATACCACAATCAATGGCATATGTTATTTTGTCATCATGAGCGAGAATAAGCAGGGAAATGGTACTGCTACCGTTCTTAACGATGTCAGTTTTACTGCTCAACTAATTAATAATGATACCACTTTCGACAGTATCATTGCAAGTATGTCAGACCAACTTAACTTTACATTGGAGGGTATGCGTGAAATCTGCTGTCCCGTTCTAATCAGCCAGTATGACTATACAAGGGACTTTACGAGATTTGCCATTATATCCATATATGTGCTTTCTCTTATTTCAGCGATATTTGCTTTAGCGGAGGTACTTGTCTTAATTAAGCCGGATTTATCTTTTTCTGCTATAAGGCTCAGATACTACGGCAAGCCTTCTGTTTTATTTAAACAGGCCGCCAAGGAATTGGAGACTGCTATAGCAACCGGAAGGAAGAATATATATATTACGGATACGTTCCTTATATCAATTACCAGAACGGATACGGATATAATTCCTCTTGAAAACATTGTCTGGATATATAATTACAATGAGCTTCAGCATAAGCGTGACCTTACCAAATTGCTGCATCCTCTGTGTATCGTTACAGACCGAAAGAAAGTATTCAAGATAAAGCATCTGTCTCAGAAGGTTTCTGACGCCGTAATTAACAAAATTCTGTCGCGTTACCCGGAGATTCTGGTAGGATACAAATCACGAAATTAAAACACAATAGGTAGCAGGTTTTAAATCCTGTTACCTTTTTTTGTATAGCAAACTAAATTTTTCCCTCAAAAAAGTGTGATATTCCATTGAATATTCGCTTATATTTGTGTAAAATATATATATTGAATTAATAGAGGAGACAAATTTATGTATTTACGAAGAAAAATTGATGAGTTTCTTACAGCCTGGAAAAATAATGATACCAGAAAGCCTCTAATAGTAAAAGGTTCTCGACAAATTGGCAAAACCGAATCAATTAAAATGTTTGCAAAGAATAATTACAAAAGTATTATAGAAATCAATTTTATAACTTCTCCAAAATACAAGCAAATTACCACAGATGGTTATGCTACCGATGCCATTATCAAAAATATATCCTTGATTGAACCATCGCACAAATTCATTCCTGGTGAAACCTTAATATTCTTTGACGAAATCCAGGAATATCCTGAAATTGCAACATCTCTGAAATTTTTTAGCATTGATGGCCGTTTTGACATAATTTGTTCTGGTTCACTTTTAGGCATTAACTATAATAGAATCGAAAGCAATAGCGTTGGTTATAAAACTGACTACAATATGTATTCTCTTGATTTTGAGGAATTTCTATGGGCAAAGGGATACACATCAAATGTAGTAGACGATATGTTTATCCATATGAAAGAGCTGAAACCATTTTCAGAGCTTGAGCACAGCATATTTTCTTCTCATTTCCTAGATTACTGCATTCTAGGTGGTATGCCTGCTGTAGTTCGAGAATTTATCAAAAACAAAACATTTGAAGGAACGCTTGATATACAACGACAATTAATTGCCGACTATAAAGAAGATATTCGCAAATATGCCGAGGGTATGGACAAAGCACGTATTATCAATGTATTTAATAGCATTCCAGTACAATTAGCTAAAGAAAATAAAAAATTCCAATTATCTAAAGTAGAAAAAGGGGCACGCTTTAAAGATTATCGTGGATGCATTGAATGGCTCGAAGATGCCGGCATGGTGCATATGTGCTATTGCCTTAATAATGCTGAACTTCCATTAAAAGGCAATTATGATATTAATAAATTCAAAATATATTTTTGTGATACCGGACTTTTTGTTGCACTACTCGATGATGAAGCACAGGAAGATTTAAGAGCAAATAAAAACTTATCCGTATACAAAGGGGCTTTATATGAAAGTATTGTTGGAGAAGCACTTGTAAAGGCAGGCTATCAACTATATTACTTCAAACGTGAAGATTCCACTCTTGAACAAGACTTTTTTGTACGTACAGCTCACCATTTAATACCTCTGGAAGTAAAAGCAACAAACAGTAAGGCTAAATCATTAACTCAGTTAATTAAGAGTGACAAGTATCCGGATATATCTTATGGCATCAAATTTTGTGCTGGAAATATCGGCTTTGAAAACAGCATTTACACGTTCCCCTACTATTGCACATTTCTATTAAAAAGATATCTCAAAGAATTATAGTAAAAAAGGACATCCCACAAGTTAATATAACTTATGAGATGTCCTCTGTAATATTATGCGTTCTTTCCACAACATTTCTTGTACTTAAGTCCTGAACCACATGGACATGGGTCGTTACGTGATATCTTAGGACCTTTAACAACTGTTGTTGACATCTTCTGTTCTTTATATAATTCTTTTCTTCTCTCTTCGCTAATAAGGTTGTCCCATTCAGGAAGGTTATATAACCAGTCTGCTCTTGCATCAACCATATTCTTATAGAGAAGTTCCATATCGTAATCAAGGTTAACCTCTGTGTTCTCATCCATTGTCTCAATCGGATTAGGATTCTTAAGGCTGTCATTGATTCCGTCAAGGAAACCAACCATTACCATTACATCAAGACTATACTTCTCTGCAAGTTCCTTAACAGTTCCTTTAACAGGCTCTGAAGGATTCTTTAAAAGTTCTTCATAAACTGCTTTTTCAAGATTAAAATAATTACCCCAGAACATCTGCTGTGCCTGCTGGCTCTTATTCTGATCATAAGCAACGTTTCTCCACTGTTCTAATAATGTCATATCTTCTCTCCTAAAAGATTTATTTTACTTCTGAAAGTATATACTAAGTTATGGCTTTAGTCAACAAAATCATTCTGTAATGAAAATGAAACACTATGCCATTTTGTGAATTGAAGATTACAGAATGATTTCTTGCCAAAAACAAACATAACTGTTATACTTTCTGTATCAGTTTTTTGGAGGTTTCATATGAAGAAGAAAATGAAAGCACACCAGATTATCGCTTTACTGGGTGTTGTTGTTCTTGTCGGAATGTATATAGTTACACTTATATTAGGAATCATTAATCACAATCAGGCAACCAATCTTTTTAAATTGTCTGTATTCGCTACATTTATTATACCTATTATAATTTATGTATTTTTAATGTTTTACAAGCTTTCACATAAGAACGACACTCCTGAAGAGATTGTTTTTGCTGATGAGAAGGATGATCCTTTCACAGAAGAAGATTTTAAAGATGACGATACAGAAGCGTAAAATTCATAAAACACTCTTGTTTTATGTCAGATTTATATTATAATAGAGTTAGTCATTATTTTTAGATATATGGAGGTTACATATGCAGGACAAAAGACGTCATAAGAGAATCAAGATAACTGTTAATCTTGTCATTTCAACAGTTTTTAATCAGAGTTCAGACAATATTTTTATTGAATCACCAATCGAGGTTAAGGATATTTCCAAGTCAGGACTTGGATTCATATCTAAGAGTATTCTTCCTATGGGCTACTACTTCAACGCTCAGCTTAACTTAGGAAGTGAGGAATCAGTTCTCTACTGTGTAGTTAAGATTATCCGTTGTGAAGCACTTGAAGATAATGAATACTTCTATGGTTGCGAATTTGTAGGAATGGCACCGGTATTCGATTATATTTTTGATGACCTTGAACACAAGAATGATAAATAATTTTACCAATAAGAAAGAGATGCTATTGTTAGCATCTCTTTTTCATTACTCTCATTGAATTCAATATTGCAAGGACTGACACGCCTACATCTGCAAATACTGCACTCCACATTCCCGCTATTCCGCAGGCACCAAGTATAAGAACTGCAGCTTTAACACCAAGGGCAAATACAATATT
>JAZQKW010000164.1:0-4901 GCA_045542375.1 Butyrivibrio sp. | reverse complement strand
ATTCTCTATTCTAAGTTTAAGTAATTCATCCTCTAATTGTTTCACATACTCTACACTTGTATCGATAGAAATTATTTCATTTGAAGTTGTATCTTTGGTATTATCTCTCGAATCCAATGACTTTTTTCGTCCCTTTTTCTTTGGTCTCAAAGCATCAGGACCTGCGATTCTAAAATCATTTACCCATTTAACTAGCAAAGCAGGATTGTTTATCCCTTCCTGCAAGGCTAATTCCTGATATGAAACCTCACTTGATAAATATAACTCTACCACATGAAGTTTGAATTCGAAAGTATATTTTTTACATTGGCGAGAACGAAGAAGTCCTTCATCACCAAAGGTTTGATATGCCTTTATCCATTTACGCAGTTGTGTATTGGAACCAAGATTGTATTTTCGAGATAAATAGGGTGTTCCGCCACTACCACTTAAATACTCCAACACTACTTTCTTTTTAAACTCAAAACTATGTTTTGCCATAAAAAAACCGACCTCCCAATCGTTAGATTTTAGGTCTAACTTTTGGGGGTCGGTTCAAAGCGCTGAGCCTTAAATTTTATAATTTTTTAAAAAATTTCGTGTGGTATGTAATTGGATATACAACTGCGAAGAGAATCATGGCTGCCCACACATCAATGATTGAATGCTGTTTGAGGAACACTGTGGATGCACATATAAGCAGTCCCCATACAGTTGTTGTAATACATATAGCCTTCTTATATTTTCCAAAAGTCTGTGAGTGAAACGCAGCTGCCATTATTACTAACGTGTTATATACATGAAGACTCGGCAGTACGTTGGTTGGAGTATCTGCTTTGTGTAGGAACTTAACAAGCTCCGTGCAGATGTTGTCCCTTGGGAACTCAGCAGGTCTGAAACCTACAAGTCCACTTGGATACAGGAAAAATATTACAACCGCTACTGACATACCGATTATAAGAGCTGCTCCCATTCGCACACATTCTCCCTGTGACCGTATAAAGAAATATATTATTCCAACTGCCATGAACAGAAACCACGAATAATACGGGATTACAAAATATTCATTAAATGGAATGAAATCATCTACCGGACTATGTATTGAATGAAAATCCGAGTATTCCGTAATAGTCTTTTCTAAGTATATGAAGCATGGCACGTATATGAAAGTATATAAAGCTAATAGCCCATGCCACCATTTTTTGAAGAATGCTTTCATCTATATGACCTCTGTAGTATAAAATTTCGTACATTATAGCATAGCATTGCAAATTATGACAATAGTTATTTTTTATTTACAAAGTAGGCGCTAAGAGTTAAAATATATACTATATGCGGTTTAAACGGAGGTATTATCGTGAGACTTATTATTCGTGATTTGAAAAAAATTGTAGAACAGAAGGCTGTATTAGACGAAGCATCTTATTCTTTTAAGCATGGTAAGGTGTATGGCTTGGTGGGCGCAAGAGATGAGGGAAAGAAAGCACTTATCGATATAATTGCCAGCGAAGCCAGATATGAGTCTGGCACTATCAAGATAGAAGCTGACTGGAAAGAGCATAGAATAAGATATAGCGATATAGGTATTGTTTCAGGGAATCCGATACTTCCTGAGTATATGACAGGTGTCGAATTTATCAAGAGCTTTGTTGAGGTCAATAAGGGTGTAATTGACCAAACGGATAACTACAATACTCTTTTTGATGAATACAGAATAACAGATGAGGTTCGTAATACATTAATCAAGGATTATACTTTGTCTGACAGAATCAAACTCCAGATGATGAGTATGAAACTTTTAAAACCTTCAATTCTGATATTTGACGAAGCAATTAATTCTGACAGTAAGGTTAAATTGCAGCTGGTGAAGAAGACAGTTGAAGAACTTAAGAAGGATAGAATTATTATCTTTTCAACAGAGAATATAGCTCTTGCAACAGAATTGTGTGATGAATATCTGATTATTGATAGCGGAATAATAAGGTCAATGGAAGCGGACAAGATGGTGGAATTTATCAAGGCGAAAGAGGAGGGTTACAATGCTTAAAAGCTATAAGGAATGTGTGAGAGCATCCTCTGTTATAAAAACCAATAAGTTATTTTCCGTAATGTCTGAACTTCCGCTGCTTGGAAAATTGTTTAAATACAATGAGCAGTCTCCGGCTACCTGCATGAAGAAAAGGGTAGTGGCAGAAATAATATATTTTTTATGGGAAATAATTAAGATATATTGTTATGAGATATTGTTTATACATATACCAATGGTAAGTTTTTCAAAACATATGGCATCGGGAATCGCAGGATTTAGTCTGGAGAATTCATATGTATATTTTATATTGATTATGACCTGTATTGCAGGTTCAATTATACATTCAAGATTATTTGATGTTAATGAAGATTCATATGCGATGCTTAAGGTATTAAGAATTCAGCCAAAAGTGTATTTCAGAATCAGGATGATATCAAGAATGGCTATTGAGTGTATAGCATTCTGGAGTGTTTTTGTAATTATGGGTTTGGGACCGGGCAAATCAATGTTTCTGGTACTTATAATAACGTTTTCAAGAATGTTTGGAGAATGCTTTAATATTCTGGTGTTCAGAATGACGAAGAAACGCCTTACTGATATTAAAAGTGCATCAGTAATTATTATGTTGACAGCTCTTTTGATTGCATATTTTGTTCCATATTTAAGAGGGCATGTTCCGTCTGCATATGATATGATATTTAACCCGGTAACGCTTTTTGTTATTTTTGCTATTGGTTCAGTAATGGCATATTATGTGTGGAACAGCGATTCATACAATAGAATCGTTGCAAGAATGTATGTAAGAAGAGAAATTGACCTGGTTGAAGAGCAGGATGACAGTATGAGTGACACAATTACCGGTGATGAGGAAACAGTGGCACCGGAAGAACATCCGTATTCAGGATATCAGTATATGGTTAATCTTTTCTTTAATCGTAACAGAAATCTGTTTTCTGGCATTAATATGCTTAAAGTAGTGATTATTGGTGTTGTTTTTGTGGTTGCGATGGTTGCAGCTAATTTTGGTTATACGGATACTGTTGAGCGGATTATTATGTATTCAATGCCGTTTATGGTATTTGTAGTATACTGCTTATGTGACGTAAGTAAGATATGTCACACAATGTTTTATCAGCATGACAGATATATATTGAGAAACAGCATTTCAAATTCTGATATGACAGAAGATTTTTTGTATAGATTATACAGACTCCTTAAGATAAATGCATTGCCTGTTGGTATGCTTGCATTAGTATATATTATAACGGGAATACTTATTCTTGATGGCAATAGTCTGAATGTAATTATTCAGCTATGCATTGCCATAATTTCACTGGGAGTGTTATTTACGACTATGGGACTTGCGTTGTATTATCTGCTTCAACCATACAATAAAGAAGCGGAACACACCAACTATGCGTATGTAATAGTAACCCTACTGATGTATTTAGTGGGTTATGGATGTGTGTATATCAGAATATCAGCCATAGCATATATGACGGGTATTGTAGTTGCCACAGGTATAGTTGTCGCGGGGGCAGTAACACTTGTATATAAGGTATCGGGAAGAACATTCAAAATCAGAAAATAATCAGGAGTGATTATATGAGAAAATTAATTAAATATGCAATTCTCATAATGATGCTTGCATTATTGTGTGGTTGTACAGACCGAACCATAAAAGATACGGATATGACTAGTAGTGAGACATCTACAGCAGATATTCAGAAGCCTGAAAAACATCTTGTCGGAGAAGTGCTTGAGGGCAATGCTTCTTTATATGATGCCTCTCTCATATATGAGAAAGAAGGATATCAGATTCTTGATATGCATGGATATGGAGATAACGGAATTCTGGTCCTGTATTCAGGCCTTACGGATTCTGTATTATCGTTGTATTCGGTTGCTAATGCTACAGAAATTAAGAATATCAAAATGGAAGACGTTATGTTTGTTGGAGATTCTACGTTGAAGGTTTCAGCATCCAATTTGGTGTATGCTTATGATGAAAACAACAGACTATTTTGTTATTTTGATATGGAACAGGCAAAATACAATGTTATTCAGATAGATTTTGAAGCGCAAAGTATGTATGTTGATAATACAGGAAAAATCATATACTATACCAAGGTGGATGATGGGGTTCTGTATCAGTATGTTTTGGAAACAGGCAAGTCACAGACTGTATGCGACTTGACAGATATATCCGATAATATTAGGGTTTTTAACATAGAAAGTAAGACAGGACATGTTATAATTGAGGTTATTAAGGAAGAACAGACTCAGTATGCGTCAGTGGATATTACTACCGGTAAAGCAGAGATTCTCAATGATACGGAAGGTGCCCTTCATTGTATCGGAGAAGTATATGTAACCGTACCTCATTCAGAGGATGTGTATATTAACATATATAATAGAGAAAAACCAAGAATTATAGAAAAGTTCTATCTTGAGAGTACAGAAGAACTTGACAATATGAAATTGTATAGCGGTAATCCGTATCTTCTTACAATTATTGATACAGATGCGGGGGCGGAATTACGATTTTACAGTTTGAGCAGGGGTATTATGATTAATAAAGTTGTCCTGCCTAAGAACTATATTATCAAAGATGCCACATATCTTCAGATGGATCAGACTTTATGTATTGAAACAACTGATTCAGAGGGAGAGAAGGGCCTTATATTCTGGGATTTGGAAGCAGATAAACAGAATCAATAAAAAATATTAAAAAAATACTTGACAAGCAAGAGGCATTAGTAATATAATGGTCAAGCAGGTTGCGAAAAGCACTGCACATATGATAAGGTTTATGGGATCTTAGCTCAGCTGGGAGAGCATCTGCCTTACAAGCAGAGGGTCACAGGTTCGAGCCCTGTAGGTCCCACTTTAA
>JAZQKW010000163.1:0-8581 GCA_045542375.1 Butyrivibrio sp. | reverse complement strand
TCCGACTTCTTATCTGATAATCATCCAGATTTTAGAAAATTTGTTTTATTGTCGGGAGTAATAACAGTGTATAGGGAAAGTCTTAAATTTGACTTTCCGCCAGATGGTATGACGGAACGGTATAAGGGATTCCTAAGTGTGATAAAAGATATTGAACTATCCGAACAATATATGAGCTATTGTAAACAAAAAGAAAATCATATGAAAGAAATAGTTGATAAATCTTTAGCTAACTGTAAAAAATATTTTATACCTGTGTTAGAAGGAATTAAAACGTTACGAGACTGTCTGGAATATTATATTGAATACAAATTTTATAGACAGACGGATATTCATGATTATTTTTCAGAAGATTTTATAAAAAATGGAACGGATAATTCGGAAGGGCTGCTATTTTATAAATGCTGTGATGAACAAGGATGTAAAGAATTATTAATGAAATATTATGAAAAAGAAGTTGCTTTTAAGGAAAAAGTTGTTAGTTTAGCTGAAAACGAAGAAGTCAGAGAAGCTAGATTAAAATCGTTTGAAGGACTTGATGATAACCACAATAAAAAGCTGCTTATAGTAGAACAGGCATATCATAACAAGGATAAGATGGAATACATACAGAGTATATTGGAAGAGCGTAGACAGAAAAATACAGAAGAATTAAGGAGATATAAGTTATTATGATTAGATTAAGAAGTTATTTTAGTAAAATTATTAGTTTTAATTAAGTGATGTAATTCATGAGTATGAGACCAGCTACACCAGCGGAAGAGCCGATAGGATAGTATTTGGAGAAAGAATAAATCAGGACTAGATTGAAATGGAGCGAAAAGGGAATATATAAAAAATTTTTTATGGTTAGATTTTTTACTAGTATAAAAAAATAAATTTGAACCATACTATTTTTATATGAAAATAGGAGGTATGTATAAATGACAGATTTAGGATGTAAAGTAAAAAATTGTGCACATCATAGTAAAGATAATCTTTGTTGCAGAGACAGTATTAAAGTTGGAGGAAGTAGCGCCACTGACTGTTGTTCAACCTGTTGTGGCAGTTATGAGAAGAAAAGTGGGACAAAGGTAACTAACAGCACAGATTATGGTTCAGGTAATAGAGAACTTAATATCAGCTGTGATGCTGTGAATTGCAGATATAATGAGGATTATAACTGTAAAGCAGGGCATATTGATGTAAAACCATCTAAAAATTCAACACATGGTGTGACAGAATGTGCAACATTTGAAATGCGATAGTGAAGGCCGCCTTAGGGCGGCTTTTACATTTTTTATTAAATAATGCTTGCAAAATACTCTTTTTACTGTAAAATTATAGTTGAGTTATTATGTGATTAGAGAAAGGTTAGTTAAAATGATAAGTGCAAATAATGTAACTTTAAGAATTGGTAAGAAAGCTTTATTTGAGGATGTTAACATTAAGTTTACTCCGGGTAACTGTTATGGTCTTATTGGTGCTAATGGTGCCGGTAAGTCAACATTTTTGAAGATTCTCTCAGGTGCCCTTGAACCAAGTAAGGGTGATGTTACAATGTCACCTGGAGAAAGATTATCAGTTCTTGAACAGGATCACTTCAAGTATGATGAATATATGGTACTTGATACAGTAATTATGGGTAATGCAAGATTGTACCAGATTATGAAGGAAAAGGATGCAATCTATGCTAAGGAAGATTTCACGGAAGAGGATGGAATTAAGGCAAGTGAACTTGAAGGCGAATTTGCTGAGATGAACGGATGGGAAGCAGAATCTGATGCAGCAATGCTCCTTAACGGACTTGGAGTAGAATCAGACCTTCATTATAAGCTTATGTCAGAGCTTAATGGTAATCAGAAGGTTAAGGTTCTTCTTGCAAAGGCACTGTTTGGTAATCCGGATATACTTCTTCTTGACGAGCCTACCAACCATCTTGATTTGGATGCTATTGCATGGCTTGAAGAATTCCTTATTAATTTTGAGAATACAGTAATCGTTGTATCCCATGACAGATACTTCCTTAATAAGGTATGTACTCAGATTGCGGATATTGATTATGCCAAAATACAGCTTTATGCAGGTAATTATGATTTCTGGTATGAGTCAAGCCAGTTAATGATTAAACAGATGAAGGAAGCTAATAAGAAGAAAGAAGAGAAGATTAAGGAATTACAGGAATTCATTCAGAGATTCTCTGCTAATGCTTCTAAGTCTAAGCAGGCTACTTCAAGAAAGAGAGCTTTGGAGAAAATCGAACTTGATGATATCAGACCATCAAGCCGTAAATATCCATATATTGATTTCAGACCACAGAGAGAAATCGGTAACGAAGTACTTACAGTTGAGAATCTTACTAAGACCGTTGACGGAGTTAAGGTTCTTGACAATGTATCATTTATTATTAATAAAGATGATAAGGTTGCGTTCGTAGGTTCAGATGAGCTTGCCAAGACAACATTATTTAAGATACTCGCAGGAGAACTTGAGCCGGATTCAGGTTCATATAAGTGGGGTATTACAACTTCACAGGCATATTTCCCTAAGGATAATACCAAGGATTTTGACTGTGATGATATTATAGTAGACTGGCTTATGCAGTTCTCACCGGAAAAGGATGTAACATATGTAAGAGGATTCCTTGGAAGAATGCTTTTTGCAGGTGATGATGGCGTTAAGAAGGTAAGAGTATTATCCGGTGGTGAGAAGGTGCGTGTAATGCTTTCTAAGATGATGATTATGGGAGCGAATGTACTTCTTCTTGATGAGCCTACCAACCATCTTGATATGGAGTCAATTACAGCACTTAACAACGGAATGATTAAATTCCCAGGTGTTGCATTATTTGCCTGCAGAGACCACCAGTTTGTACAGACAACTGCTAACAGAATTATGGAATTTGTTAATGGACAGTTAATCGACAAGATTACTACATATGATGAATACCTTGAAAGTGATGAAATGGCTCGTAAGAGACAGGTGTTGACAACATTTAGCGAAGAACAGGAAGATTAATTTTAATTAAGGAAGATGCTGATGAGTGCCAATAGAAAGTATAAAATATTCAAAAATGAGAATATAAGGCTTGGAGTAGAGAAGGTTAATAACGGATATTCTTTTGCCTTTGTATCAGAAGCGGAGAAGGTTAATCTTGTTATTTTTACTGAAAGTGCCATTAAGCCGGAATATACCATAGAACTTGGCAGCGAGTATAAGACCGGTAATATCTTTTCTGTAATAATTAAGGATATTAATATTGATGGTTTTTCATATATTTATGAAGTTGATGGAGAGCTTGTTACAGACCCATATGCCACAATCCTTACCGGGCTTCCTGAATTTGGTGTTAAGGACGAGACCGGACTTTTTAAGATTCATGGTAAATTAATGGAACGCCATTATAATTGGCAAAAGGACAAGAAGCCGGGAATTCCACCGGAGGATATGGTTATATATAAACTGCATCCAAGAGGATTTACCATGAGTCCGTCTTCAAAGTGTAAGAATCCGGGGACATTTAAAGGAATTACGGAAAAGATTAGTTATCTTAAGAGCCTTGGAATTAATGCGGTTGAATTGATGCCTGCTTATGAATTTGTTGAATTTGAATTCAAATTCAGTTATTGGGGCTATAACAGAGGGCTTTATTTTGTTCCAAAAGCTGCATACACATCAATATATGGTGATGCAGAGGATTATACTACAGAGTTTAAGGATATGGTCAAGAAATTCCATAGTAATGGAATGGAAGTGATTATGGAATTTTATTTTCCGCCGGAGATTTCATCCTATGTTATTTTGGACTGCCTTAAGTATTGGAAGAAAGAGTATCATATTGATGGTGCACATCTTATCTGTGATGAGAGAGTCAGATTCTGTCTGGCTGATGAACCGTATCT
Organism: Butyrivibrio sp.; assembly: GCA_045542375.1. Lineage (GTDB taxonomy): Bacteria > Bacillota > Clostridia > Lachnospirales > Lachnospiraceae > Eshraghiella. The sequence continues at coordinate 4,700 of JAZQKW010000163.1, read as the reverse complement.
TAAGGATATGAAGCTTATATGTACTAATTGGCAGACGGATTCACAGGGAGACAACCTCTATGAATATAATGAAGGCTTCATGAATGTTGCAAGAAAGCTTTTAAAAGGCGATGAAGACCAGTTAGAAGCGTTTGTTGACAAGTTTAAGAGTAACCCTGCCCATGCTCATACAATTAATTATATTGCAGATAATAACGGTTTTACCCTTATGGACCTTGTCAGTTATGAGAGAAAGCATAACGAAGATAATGGAGAGGGCAACAGAGATGGAAAGGATTACAATATCAGCTGGAACTGTGGTGAAGAAGGTCCTTCCAAGAGCAGAAAGATACGTTCCATGCGACTTCAGAATCGTAAGAATGCAGTAATGATGCTGTTTTTAGCACAGGGCATACCACTTATCTATGCCGGTGATGAATTTGGTAATAGTCAGAATGGTAATAATAATGCATACTGTCAGGACAATGAAACAGGGTGGACTGACTGGTCAGCAATGGGAAGTAACAGGAAATTTACAGAATTTCTGAAGGAAATCATATCATTTAGAAAGTCTCATAAGATATTGCATACGGAAAAACAATTATTCCAAAATGATTATAAATATTATGGACTGCCTGACATATCGTTCCACGGGACCAAAGCATGGTATCCGGAGATGGACTATTACAACAGACATATGGGAATAATGCTTTGTGGCAGATATGCCGGTGATGAGGAAGATATATACATTGGTTTCAATCTTCATTGGGAACCACATTGCCTCGCGTTACCTAAGGTTCCGGGGAAAATATGGAATATATATGTATGCACCGGAGAGTCGGAAGCTGTCATTAACGAAGATGACAGGTCGATTAAAGTTCCACCGAGAAGCATAGTTATTCTCACAAATGAAAAAAATGGTTGAAATATGTAACATTATATTATAAAATGTACTAAGACAATTTAAGGAGGTAAACCTACTCATGGTATCAGCAGGTGATTTTAAAAACGGTATAACATTGGAAATGGATAACAATATCTGGCAGATTATTGAATTCCAGCATGTTAAGCCAGGTAAGGGCGCAGCTTTCGTAAGAACTAAGTTAAAGAATATTAAGAGTGGTGGCGTGATTGAGAAATCATTCAGACCAACAGAGAAATTCCAGCTCGCTCATATCGATAAGTCAGAATATCAGTATCTCTACTCAGATGGAGAATTTTTCTACTTCATGAATACAGAGAATTTTGAACAGATTCAGTTAACTGAAGACAACGTTGGTGACGCATTAAAGTTTGTTAAGGAGAATGATATGTGTAAGTTAAGCTCATATCAGAACCAGATTTTCGCAGTAGAGCCACCAATGTTCGCAGAACTTGAGATTACAGAAACAGAACCGGGTGTTAAGGGTGATACAGCTACAGGTGCTACTAAGCCTGCAATTGTTGAGACTGGTGCACAGGTTATGGTTCCACTTTTTGTTAACTTAGGTGACAGAATTAAGATTGATACTCGTACAGGCGAGTACCTTTCAAGAGTTTAATCTGATTTTTCTTTGCCGAGGCGCTTATAAGTGCCTCGGTATAATATTCACTTAATAAGTGAAATCTTATTCTATTTATTTTATTTTTCCTAATATTTACAAGCGTATATTCCTAAGCCTGCCGGGGTTGAAATAGATGAAAGGATTATCTATGGAATATAATGAATTTATTAATTGCGTGAGGGATGAGGTTGAAAAATTATGTGAGGAGAATGAGAGAGTTATTATTAATTCTATAAGAAAAAATAATTCTCAAAAACATGATGCAATTCTTATTAAAAAGGAAGGTGATAATGCGTCTCCATCTGTATATCTGAATTATTTTTATGAGGAGTACAAGAATGGAAAGAATATTAGCGAGATAGCAGACAGTATAGTCAGACTTGACAGGGAAAGCAGAGATAAGCTTGAGTTTGACTTGGAAGAATTTTATCAGTGGGACAAGGTTAAGAATAAAATTTTCTGTAGACTGATTAATAGGGTTAATAATCCGGATATTTTGAAAAAAATACCGTATAAGGAAGTATATGACCTTGCGATGGTGTATTATTGTACATTTAATGTAGGAGATTTTGACCTTGCATCTACGATGATTCATAGTTCTTATCTGGAAAATTGGGGGATTACGGAAGAAGAACTTCATAAAACAGCCATCGATAATACAGCAAGAGTTCAACGACCTGTATTAATGTCCGTAAATGATATGGTAATTAATTTACTTGATATTAAGAAACTGGACCAGGATGATAGGGAATGCATACTGAGACAGATTGGAGCTGATGAAGAAGGAAAGTCGATGTATGTGCTTACTAATGAGATGAAATTACTCGGCTCAATATGTATGGTATATGAAGATTTGCTGCATGATTTTGCCATGGAGCATGGAAGTTTCTATATTATTCCAAGCAGTATTCATGAAGTTATTTTTGTTCCCGACAGAGATGATATCGAACCGTCAGGGCTGCTTAATATGATAATAGATGTGAATGACAGTCAGGTTCCAAAGGAAGATATTTTATCTTATAATCTGTATTATTATGATGTGACTAAGCATAAAATAAAGGTTATTAACAATGTAAAACAAAAAATTTTGTAATATAAGGCAAAAAAAACTTGTTAGATTGTTATCTTTTGATTATAATGGTACGTGATAAAAATGATTTGCATTTTTAAGGAGGAAACAATTATGTCATATGTAGATGAGATTTTAGCAGAAGTAGTTGCTAAGAATCCTGCTCAGCCTGAATTTCACCAGGCAGTAAAAGAAGTATTAGAGTCACTTCGTGTAGTAATTGAAGCTAATGAAGAGGAATATCGTAAGGATGCATTATTGGAGAGACTTACAACTCCGGAAAGATGTATTCTTTTCCGTGTACCATGGGTAGATGACAATGGACAGGTAAGAGTTAATAACGCATACAGAGTACAGTTTAACAGTGCAATCGGACCATACAAGGGAGGATTAAGATTCCATCCTTCAGTTAATCTTGGTATTATTAAGTTCTTAGGTTTTGAACAGATTTTCAAGAACTCATTAACAGGACTTCCAATCGGTGGAGGTAAGGGTGGTTCTGATTTTGATCCTAAGGGCAAATCAGATAGAGAGATTATGGCATTCTGTCAGAGCTTTATGACAGAACTTTACAGACATATCGGAGCTGATACAGACGTTCCTGCCGGAGACATCGGTGTAGGTGCAAGAGAAATCGGCTATATGTATGGACAGTACAAGAGAATTCGTAATATTTATGAAGGTGTTCTCACAGGTAAGGGATTATCATACGGTGGTTCTCTTGCAAGAACACAGGCAACAGGATATGGTCTTTTATATTTAACAGAAGAAATGTTAAAGTGCAATGGTAAGGACCTTGCCGGCAAGACTGTAGCTGTATCAGGTGCAGGTAATGTTGCTATTTACGCTATTCAGAAGGCAATTCAGTTAGGTGCTAAGCCTGTAACATGCTCAGATTCAACAGGCTGGATATATGATCCTGAAGGAATTGACGTTGAACTTTTAAGAGAAGTTAAGGAAGTTAAGAGAGCAAGACTTACAGAATATGCGGCTGCAAGACCATCAGCTGAATATCATGAAGGAAAGGGCGTATGGACAGTTAAGTGTGATATCGCACTTCCATGTGCAACTCAGAACGAACTTAACCTTGATGATGCTAAGGCACTCGTTGCTAACGGATGTTTCGCAGTAGCAGAAGGTGCTAACATGCCTACAACACTTGAAGCAACAGAATACTTCCAGAAGAGCGGAATTCTTTTCTGCCCTGGTAAGGCTTCTAATGCAGGTGGTGTTGCTACATCAGCTCTCGAAATGAGCCAGAACTCAGAAAGACTTAGCTGGTCATTTGAAGAAGTTGACAGCAAGCTTCAGGGAATTATGGTTAATATCTTCCATAACCTTGATGATGCTGCTAAGAAATACGGAATGGAAGGCAACTATGTAGCAGGTGCTAATATTGCAGGTTTCCTTAAAGTAGCAGAAGCTATGAAAGCTCAGGGAATTGTATAAAATAGTATATTGATGATTAAGACTGTGGTTTTGTGAAGGGATCACAGTCTTTTTTATGTTGAAAAAATAGGAAACATATCAGTTTTTTATTGTATTGAGAAAATTTTAATATTTATGCAACCAAACAGGTAAAAAAGGTGTTTAATATTATATAGGAGTTAATATATTAGTGTGGTTTCAGGAAGGAGATATATAAATATGAAGAAAATATGGAAAATAATAGGACTAAGTGTAATTGCTGTGGCTGTTATATTTTCCAGCTATGTTATTGTAAAGGATATAATAAAGGCATATAACTTTAGACACAGACAAGCAAATTATATTCCTCCTGCATTGGCGGTTACAGGAGAATTACTGGAAATTAATGGTCATGAGCTTACAATTAAAATATCGAAGCACCATGGAAGAGATGATCATTATAAGGTAGGGGATACAATATCCGGTAAATTACATAATTATGACTATTACTATGAAAAACATTCATTTAAAGCTGGTGATGTGGTATATGTTACGTCTGAGGATGGAACATATGATGATGGGACAATAGAATTTGATTATATTAGAGTTGAAGAATGGATGAAAGAGACTAAGCCCGTGGAAACCACCCCAGTAGACACAACTCCTGCCCCAAAAGAAGATGAAGTACCTGTACAGACAGG
>JAZQKW010000162.1:0-6405 GCA_045542375.1 Butyrivibrio sp. | reverse complement strand
ATTTAAACGGAGAATGTGCATTTGAAGAAGCGATTTATATTCTCAAACGAGACACCAGACATTTTGCAAAACGTCAATTGACTTAAGTCGGATCGTAGCCATGTCGTTCTGTGAGCCAAGGAGTTGAGGCAGTTGATTGTCTTCCTAAGACCGCTTGGCCTCCGACTTATTTAAACGGAGAATGTGCATTTGAAGAAGCGATTTATATTCTCAAACGAGACACCAGACATTTTGCAAAACGTCAGCTTACATGGTTCAGACGGGAAAAAGATGTTACAATGGTAAATGTTAATGAATTTAAATCGGATAAAGAAAAAATACTTGAATATATGGTAAAACTTATTAAAGAAAAGGGAATAATCTAATGAAACAGACAATGCATGAAATGTACAGAAAACAAGGAATTTCAGAGGAAGTGCTACAGCTTTCAGAAGAGGTTTTGAATACCTTAAAAAGCAGATTTGATAAAATAGATGAAATTGCAGAATACAACCAGATGAAGGTTCTTGCAGCAATGCAGAAGAACAGAGTAAGCGAGGCACACCTTGGTACATCAACAGGATATGGATATAATGACATCGGTCGTGATACTTTGGAAGATATATATGCTGATGTGTTTCATACAGAGGCAGCTCTTGTCAGACCACAGATTACATGCGGTACCCATGCACTTACAGTGGCACTTGCAGGTAATTTAAGACCTGGCGATGAAGTATTTTCTCCTGTGGGACTTCCATATGATACCTTACAGGGGGTAATTGGAATAAGAGAAGAAAAAGGCAGTCTTGCAGAATACGGAATAACATATAATCAGGCAGACCTTAAGGAAGATGGAAGCTTTGATTATGAAGCAATTCGTAAGGGTATTAATGAACGAACAAGATTATGCACAATACAGCGTTCAAAAGGATATGCAGGCAGACCGACTTTTTCAGTTGAACAGATAGGTGAACTTATTACTTTTATTAAAGGTATCAAGCCTGATGTAATCTGTATGGTAGATAACTGCTATGGAGAATTTGTTCAGACAATTGAACCATCAGATGTAGGCGCAGACCTTGTTGTAGGTTCACTTATTAAGAATCCAGGGGGTGGACTTGCTCCTGTAGGCGGATATATATGTGGGAAAAAAGAATATGTTGACAATGCAGCTTTCAGACTTACAGCTCCGGGACTTGGAAAAGAACTTGGTGCAACGCTTGGAATCAATCCGGCTTTTTATCAGGGCTTTTTTCTTGCACCTACAGTTACGGCAGGAGCTCTTAAAGGTGCGATATTTGCAGCTAATCTGTATGAAAGACTTGGGTATAAGGTTATTCCTAACGGAACAGAAGAACGATATGATATAATTCAGGCTGTTGAACTTAATACTCCGGAGAAACTTATTGCCTTCTGCAAAGGCATTCAGGCTGCGGCTCCTGTGGACAGTCATGTTACTCCTGAGCCTTGGGATATGCCGGGATATGATTCTCAGGTAATAATGGCAGCGGGAGCGTTTGTATCAGGCTCGTCAATTGAATTGTCTGCAGATGGTCCGTTACGTCCTCCATATACTGCGTTTTTTCAGGGTGGACTTACATGGAATCATGCCAAGTTCGGTATTATGATGAGCCTTCAAAAGTTATATGAATTAAAGGATAAATAATACAATCAAAAAAAGTATACTTTATTTTCGGAATATGGTATATTAAAGAATAAGGGTTTTTCGTTTGTAATGTCTTTCTGCGGAAAGAGGTTTATATGAATATGAATGGTAATTCAGACACAATGCTGCTTCCGTATGAGAAGTGTTTAAGGTATGGAGCAGAGGCGCTTAGTGATGAAGAACTGCTTGCTGTTATCATAAGGACAGGAACTAAGGACACGAATTGTATTCAGGTGGCAGGAGAGATTCTTAAGCGGTCAGGAAGCCTTGGAATTCTTGGATTAAAGCATCTTACTCATAATGATTATAAATCCATTAAAGGAATTGGTGACGTTAAGGCAATAATGCTACAGTGTGTTGGTGAATTATCTGCAAGAATTTCCAGAGCCACAGTTATGAACCGCATTCGTTTTAATACATCTAAGGATGTGGCAGAGTACTGTATGGAAGATATGAGGCATTCTGAGAACGAGAAATTTCTTATATTACTACTGAATAACCGGTGTGAACTGATACACGAAAGAGTTATTTCCATAGGGACGGTTAATTATACCTGCATATCTCCAAGAGATATTTTCAGGTACGCTTTAAGTTATGGAGCAGTTAATATTATAGTGGTTCATAATCATCCAAGCGGAGATCCTAATCCAAGTGAGGAGGATTATTCTACAACACGACGACTTCTTGAGGCGTCAGAATTGATTGGAATAAGAATGATTGACCATATAATAATTGGAGATAACAGATATACCAGTTTTAAAGAAAATAATATTTTAAGCAAATAGTTTGAGAGGATTTAGAATGGCAAGAGATATATATGGGCTTGATATTGGGACAAGCAATATTAAAATTTATTACAAAGGTAAGGATACTTTTCTTAATGAGAAGAATATAATAGCAATTCTTAATAAGACAGAGATATACGCATATGGTGACGAGGCATTCGAAATGCATGAGAAGGCACCTGATTCCATTAAAGTGTCTTTCCCTGTAAGATATGGAGTGATTGCTGATTTTGACAATATGCAGACTCTTTTTATTGAATTTATTAAGAAGGTAAGTCGTGAACATAAGAAGGTTTCGCCTGCTGATTATTATATAGCAGTACCAACGGATATTACTGAGGTTGAGAAAAGAGCCTTTCTTGAGCTTGCCAAGGATTCTAAAGTACATGCCAAGAAAATATATGTAATCAACAAGCCTGTTGCAGACGCTATAGGTGCAGGTGTTGATGTTAATAATGCCAAGGGAATAATGGTAGTTAATATTGGTGCAGATACAACAGAGATATCAGTTCTTTCACTTGGTGGTATAGTACTTAGTAAAGCAGTTAAGTTTGGTGGTAACAAGCTGGATTCCCAGATTATAAATGCAGTTCGTAAGAAATACAATCTTGTAATTGGTGCCAAGACGGCTGAGTATATTAAGTTTGAGCTTGGAAGTGCCATCAGACAGGAAGAGAAGACGGTAAGCGTATACGGAAGACATGTTGTAACCGGACTTCCTACAAGATGTGCTATTTCATCAGATGTTGTATATGAATGTATGAAAGAATTTATTAATCAGATAATAGATTCGATTAAGTCAATTCTTGAGCGTACACCACCGGAATTATCAGCGGATATTATAGATACGGGAATCTATCTTACAGGAGGTTCGTCAGCAGTTAAAGGACTTGGAGAACTTATTAATACAGAGACTGAGTTATATGTTAACATTGCCGAGAATCCATCTGAATGTGTAGTAAGAGGAATCAAGACAATAATTGAGAATCCAAAGTATGCAGATATTGCATATATACCTAAGGATAGAATAATTGATTAGAAATTGTTAGGATTATGATTTATGAAGAAGAAGTTTAAATTTTTTCTGTCACCAAAAACATGGCTTACAATACTTGCAGTAATATGCTGTCTGTTAATTGGTGTAACCTTTTTTACAGATGTTTTGACCAAGCCATTACAGAAGCTTACATCCTCCGTTATTGTTCCGTTGCAGAAGGGAGTTAACGGAATAGGATTATGGTTAACTGACAAGAAGGATATGTTTGAATCTGTTGAAAGTCTTCAAAAAGAGAACGCAGCTCTTAAGGAAGAAATTGAATTATTGCAGCAGGAGAACCTTAAATATCAGGAAGAACAGGTAGAACTTAATTACCTGAGAGATTTATACAAATTAGACAATATATATTCCAACTACGAGAAAATCGGAGCTAATGTCATTGGACGTAATTCTGATAACTGGTACAGTGTTTTTACCATTGATAAGGGAGCCAAGGATGGAATAGAAGTGGATATGAATGTAATTGCCGGTAACGGACTTGTGGGTATCGTATATCAAGTATCTGACAATTATTCTCTTGTCAGAAGCATTATTGATGATGAAAGCAAGGTAAGTTCAATGCTTATTAATACATCTGATATCTGCGCTGTAAGCGGCGACTTAAAATTAATGGATAACGGATATATTAAGCTTGGTTATCTGGATGCAGGTGTCAAGATAAAAGACGGAGACATGATTGTTACATCAAGTATAAGTAATAAATTCCTTGCAGGAATTCTTATAGGATACGCCAAGGATATAACACTTGACGCTAACAATCTTACACAGTCGGGATATCTTATTCCGGCAGTTGATTTCAAGCACATTCAGAAGGTTCTTGTAATTACCGAGAAGAAGATTACATCTGATTCTCAGAAATAAAGGTGTGGAATATTGAGACGTTTTATAATATGTTTTGTATCAATAATACTTTTATATGTACTGCAGTGTACCTTGTTTGCAGGTATTTTCAGCATTGGAGGGACTACTCCTAATCTTGTGCTGATGTTTACCTGTATCGTAGGATATATGAGAGGAAGAACATCAGGGCTTTTTGCAGGCTTTTTTGGTGGTCTGCTTATTGACATAATGCGTGGAGAGATAATAGGTTTTACGGCATTGCTTTTTATGCTTGCCGGATTCTTTAATGGACTTTTTCATAAGGAATATGTTAAGGAACAGCTGGTATTCCCTATAAGTATCTGTGCAATTTGTGATTTAATCTATGGATTGGCAACATATGTTACAGGATTTCTGGTTCGTAACAGACTTGATTTTTTCTATTATCTGGGAAAGGTTATTTTACCGGAGGTTGTATATACTTCGGTTTTAACAATTTTTGCATACATTATTGTATACTATATTAATAGAAAATTAGACATTTTAGGAAAGAAGAGGCTGGCAAGAAATGTGGCTAAGAACAATAGCTGATTTTTTTAAAGAAACAGGTTCAACCTTAAAAAGAATATTGTCCTCAAGAGTTATTCCTTTTGTACTAATATCCATAACACTTTTTGGTGTTATTATTTATAGATTATTTTATCTTCAGATTATAAAGGGTGAGTCTTTCACTAACAGTTATACTATGAAGACCCAGCGTGAAGAGACAATACCAGGTACAAGAGGTAATATATATGACAGAGAAGGCAGGCTTTTGGCTTATAGTGAGCTTGCCTATTCAGTAATAATAGAAGACTGCGGTTATTATGATTCTACTAAAATAAAGCACGCAACTCTTAATTCCATTATTGCTGACACAATTGAAATTATAGAGAGTAATGGGGACAAAATTAATTATGATTTTCCTATAGAATATACTTCTTACCATGTATACAGATTTTCTTCATCAGGGAATACGCTTTTGAGGTTTTTCAGGGATATATATGGCAAGCAGGCGGTAAGCCAGTTGTCTGAAGAAGAGAAGAATTCAACCCCTGATGACGTTGTTAAATATTTTAAGGATAAATATCAGATTTCAGAAGAATACAGTAACGCTATGGCTTTAAAGATTATATATATCAGATATAATCTTGCAGCCAATTCGTATAAAAGATATATTCCGTTTACTGTTGCACAGAATGTGTCTAAGGAGACAATGGCTGCAATACTTGAGGCATCATCCGAACTGGTTGGTGTTGGGATTGCAGAGGAATCTGTCCGCAGATACAATTACAGTACCTATTTAGCCCATATAATCGGTTATACAGGTAAAATTAATGAAACAGAGTTAGAGACTCTTAACAGAGAAGAGGATATATATTCAGCCAATGATGTAGTCGGAAAATCCGGAATCGAATCTGTGTTTGAGACAGAGCTTGCAGGTAAAAAAGGCTTAAAAACAATGCTCGTTGATAATGTAGGACGTGTTCAGGAAGTAACAGGTATCGTAGAATCCCAGGTGGGAAATGATGTATACCTTACAATTGATGCGGAACTGCAGAAAGAAATATACAATATGTTGGAGAGGCGTCTTGCAGAAGTATTGATTACCAATACGGTAGAGACGGATGATACCCACGCAGGATTGTCCAATGACGTGGTTATGCCAATTACCAGAGTATATTTTGCGCTTATAGATAACAACGTTATCAGTATGAAGAAAATTGCATCATCCAAGACAGATGCCGGTAAATACATGTATTCCATATTTTCAGCAAGAAAGGAAGAGGTGCTAAATAACCTTGAAATTGAGTTGCTATATGGTACCAAGTATTCACAGCTGTCAGATGATATGAAGAGCTATGTTAAGAGAGTTCGTTCGCTTTTACTGGAAATGGACATTCTTAATGCTGATAATATTAAGTCGTCAGATGAATTGTCACAGAAGTGGAGTTCTGGTGAAATATCGCTTCGTGAATACATTGCAGGAGCCATTAACAACGGATGGGTTAATATTGATAATCTTGAGGTTAGTACTGATTATCCTACAACGGATGAAG
>JAZQKW010000161.1:0-6342 GCA_045542375.1 Butyrivibrio sp. | reverse complement strand
GCAGCAATTGCCTTAGTCAAGTCACCTGAATACTTAATACCACCATCTGCGATAACCGGAATGCCATACTGCTTAGCAGTCTCATATACATCCATAATAGCTGATATCTGTGGAACACCTATACCTGCAACAACTCGTGTTGTACAGATTGAACCAGGTCCAATTCCAACCTTAACACAGTCAACACCTGCATCTATAAGAGCCTTAGCAGCTTCTCCGGTTGCAATGTTACCTGCAATTACCTGAAGCTCAGGATATGCAGCCTTAACCTTTCTGACTGTATCAATAATATTCTTAGAATGACCATGTGCTGAATCAATAACGATGCAGTCAACCTTAGCCTTAACAAGAGCATCCACTCTGTCCATAATATTAGTAGTGATACCTACAGCAGCACCACAGAGAAGTCTTCCCTGAGAGTCCTTTGCTGAAAGTGGATACTTAATCTGCTTCTCAATATCCTTAATTGTAATTAATCCTCTAAGATTAAAATCATCATCAACAATTGGAAGCTTCTCAACTCTTGCCTTGGCAAGGATAACCTTAGCCTCTTCAAGTGTTACTCCAACCTTAGCAGTAACAAGACCTTCGCTTGTCATGCTCTCTTTAATCTTCTTAGTGAAATCTGTTTCAAATTTAAGATCACGGTTAGTAATGATACCAACCAACTTTCCATTCTCTGTAATTGGAACACCTGAAATTCTGAACTTAGCCATTAAATTGTCTGCGTCCTGAAGTGTATGTTCCGGTGAAAGGAAAAATGGGTCTGTGATAACTCCGTTCTCTGAACGTTTTACTTTATCAACTTCTTCAGCCTGCTGCTCTATCGACATATTCTTATGGATAATTCCAATTCCACCCTGTCTTGCCATAGCAATAGCCATTCTATGCTCTGTTACGGTGTCCATACCCGCACTCATAATAGGAACGTTAAGCTTAATCTTCTTAGTTAAATGTGTTCCAAGTTCAATCATGTTAGGTGTAACTTCTGAATATGAAGGTACTAAAAGTACGTCATCAAATGTAATTCCATCGCCAATAATTGTACCCATTTTGTATTAATCCTGCCTTTCTTATGTATAATTCACTAAAATATATCAAATCATTCACTAAAAGTCAATATTTAATCAGCGTAAATTTTTCTTGAATAAATTTTCTTAAATGCACTCATAAGTTCTTCATTAGGTGAGAACATAAGATATGTTGTATGTCCCTGATCATTGTTGAATTTTGCAATATATTTACCACCTGTATAATCATTGGTTGAATAATCATACTGTGTTACCTTGGTAGATATTTCATAATTGTCAAATCTCTCTGATTCTGCAGGAGCCATAAATTCAAGCTGTGAAAAATTAAATACATTAAGTCTCTTTCTTACTGCTCTGTTCATAATCTTGTCCACTGTAAGCTCTCCACCAAAAAAGCTGTATTCGAATTCAACATTGGTATTTCTGAATACAAAATATACTCCAAAACCTACTGCAAGGTCAAAAAGGAAAGCAAATGGTAATGCAAAAGGTAAATTAATTGCAAGTACAAGAGTTATGCACAGAAACAATGAACCTAATGCAACTATAAGACATCTTCCTATATATGCTTTCGCTGTAATTTTACGTTTTACTAAACATTCTACTAATTCGTCCATTACGTTACTCCTTCTTAAAAGTCAATTTGTTATATTGTACTAATTTTTTTTCCATATGAAAAGTATTTTTTTTAATTTCACTGTTTTTTTATAATTAAAAAGTCCGAATATCTTAATTCAGATATCCGGACCCGTTAATTATCATTTAAATGACGGTAATTACATCATTCCGCCCATGCCGCCCATTCCACCGGCTGGCATTGCAGGTGCATCTTCCTTAATATTAGCTACTACTGATTCTGTAGTAAGTAATGTAGATGCAACACTTGTAGCATTCTGAAGTGCACTTCTTGTAACCTTAGCAGGGTCAAGAATTCCTGCTGATACCATATTAACATATTCTTCATGAAGAGCGTCAAATCCGATACCAACCTCTGATTCTCTTACCTTGTTAACAATAACTGCTCCTTCAAGACCTGCATTGTTAGCAATATGGAATAATGGTGCTTCGAGAGCCTTGAGAATTAACTTAGCTCCTGTCTTCTCATCTCCCTCAAGTGTAGCTGCAAGCTTAGCAACTTCCTTAGATGCGTGGATATATGCTGAACCACCACCTGCGATGATTCCCTCTTCAACTGCTGCCTTAGTAGCTGCAAGAGCATCTTCAAGACGAAGCTTATTCTCCTTCATCTCTGTTTCTGTAGCAGCACCTACACGGATAACTGCAACTCCGCCTGCAAGCTTAGCAAGTCTTTCCTGTAATTTTTCCTTATCGAATTCTGATGTTGTCTCAGCAAGCTGTACCTTAATCTGGTTAATTCTTGCATCAATATCAGCCTTGCTTCCGTTACCATCAACGATAACTGTATTTTCCTTCTGAACCTTAACTGATTTGGCTCTTCCAAGGTCTTCAAGCATTACATCACATAATTCAAGACCAACCTCTTCAGAAATAACCTTTCCGCCTGTAAGAACTGCGATATCCTTAAGCATTTCTTTTCTTCTGTCACCATATCCCGGTGCCTTAACTGCTACAACGTTAAAGGTTCCTCTTAACTTGTTAACGATTAATGTAGTAAGAGCTTCACCCTCTACATCTTCGGCAATAATTAAAAGCTTAGCACTTGTCTTAACAATCTGCTCAAGTAAAGGAAGTACTTCCTGAATATTGCTAATCTTCTTATCTGTAATAAGGATGTATGGATTGTCAAGAACTGCTTCCATCTTATCCATATCTGTTGCCATATAAGCTGAGATATATCCTCTGTCAAACTGCATACCTTCAACAACGTCAAGCTCTGTCTTCATTGTCTTAGATTCTTCAATAGTGATAACACCGTCATTAGATACCTTTTCCATTGCATCTGCAACTAAAAGTCCAACTTCTTCATCTCCTGCTGAAATAGCTGCTACCTTGGCAATCTGATCCTTACCTGTAACATTAGAGCTCATGTTGGCAATTGCTTCAACTGCACAGTCAGTAGCCTTCTTCATACCCTTTCTAAGGATAATTGGGTTAGCGCCTGCGGCAAGGTTCTTAATTCCTTCATCTATCATAGCCTGAGCAAGTACTGTAGCTGTTGTTGTTCCGTCACCGGCAACATCATTAGTCTTAGTAGCTACTTCCTTAACAAGCTGTGCTCCCATATTCTCGAAAGCATCCTCAAGCTCGATTTCTTTTGCAATTGTAACACCATCATTGGTAATAAGTGGTGCACCGTATGATTTGTCGAGTACTACATTTCTTCCCTTAGGTCCAAGTGTAACTCTTACTGTATTGGCAAGCTTATTAACACCGCTGCCAAGAGCTTCTCTTGCTTCTGCTCCGTATTTGATTTCTTTTGCCATATCTAATATCCTCCGATTACTATTCTACTATTGCAACAATATCATTCTGTTTAACAACAATATATTCTTCACCATCTAATTTAACTTCAATTCCTGCATATTTGGCGAAAATAACATTATCTCCAACCTTAACCTGCATAGTAATTTCCTTACCGTCTACAACTCCGCCCGGTCCTACTGCTATAACCTCAGCCTGCTGTGGTTTCTCCTTTGCCTGACCAGGAAGTACGATTCCCGATTTAGTAGTTTCTTCTGCAACGTGCTGCTTTAATACAACTCTGTCTCCTAAAGGTACTAACTTCATAATTTTAAAGCCTCCTGTAATTCTTATCTTTTTAGCACTCACTCATTGAGAGTGCTAACATAAATTATATATTAGTCATTTTAATATTACTGTGCAAACACTGTTTTTACATATTTTTCTCCGTTATACTACTATTTACTCATTCTTTCTCTTGTTTTCTGCCTATTTTGTATGTTTTACCATAATAAAATAGATATTGCTGTGCATATCCTCCGTATTCGCCATACCTATCTCTGGCAAACTCTGCAATCCTTGAATTAGGGGTATCTCCGTCAAAATAAAGACTTTCCATAATTCGCTTCATCCATACGTCTATTGGGAAAGCATTTCTCTTACCCAAGGCAAACAAAGCTATACAATTAGCAACCTTATCTCCGATTCCCCTCACTGTCTTCAGTTTCTCTATACACTCATCATATGGTAGTGCTCTAAGACTCTCCTCATTAATATCTCCCGATACATACTTCTTACAGGCATCAATAATATACCCTGCCCTGAATCCTGCCTTACATGCCTTAATTCCTTCCTCTCTCGCATCAAGGATTGCCCTGACATCAGGAAAAATATCAAGAATCTCCCCTTTTACACCATAGGCAGCAGATATATTGGCAACAATCTGCTTAATTCTCGGAATCTGTTGGTTCTGGGATATAATAAATGAAATCATGGTTTCAAAAAAATCCTGATTCAGAATCCTTACGCCCCACATCTCATCAATTGCTGCCTTAAGACTGTCATCTGCCTGAAGAAGTCTGCTCTTAATAAGAGAATAGTCTCTGTCCAGGTCAAAATAATGCTCCCATATCTCTTCGTATTCTTTTTCCGTGGTATCAAAAAATATTACCCTGTCCCCTGTCTGCTTTACGTGAAGTATTCTTCCCATGGCAGAAATGTAATATTCTTCCTCTGAAATTCTGACAAAATGAAAGCACTGCCCGCACTCCAAAGTCTGGCTTAGCAGGAAGTCCTTAACATCTTCCAGTATGTAATTATTGCTCTCTTCGTATCTCTTCATATTCATCTTCTCTGTTTTTTTCACATTATACTACAAATGTATAATATTTTTAATATTTTTTCAAATTAACTCTTTTATTTTTCATCATTTAGTATTAAAATAATATAGAAATATATATTCTGGGAGGGCTATTTTTATGAAGAAAGTTTTCAAAATTCTTATCGCCGTAGGCGCAATTATTGCAGGTGTTGTGGGTGGACTCATTGTTTACTCTAAGATTAAGCAGAAAAGAGCTGACGAAGTAGACGATTTCGATGATGATTTCGATGATGACTTCGATGACGAAGATATGAAAGATGACGCTGCAGCTGAGGTTTAATCCTCAGCTGTTTCTTTTTAATATTCTGTTTGTGAATAGGGCAGACATCTGTTATACTTATATTAATTAATTTCGGAGGTAATACGAATGAAAGAACAATTATATTCCATACCTGTTAATGACGCATTTGACGCCGGTTGTGAATGTCCTATATGCCAGATGTATCACAAGCTAGAGACAGATGCTGTTGAATATACAATGGGACCAAGCTATATGGAGGATGATACCAGGGCTCTCACTGATGCTAAGGGCTTCTGTGAAAAGCATATCCGTATGGTATACAATCAGGAGAACCGCCTTGGAATGGCATGGGTTATGAAGACTCATTTTGATAAGACTATCAAGGATATCCGCAAGAATATGCCTTCCGGTCCTGCCAAGCTTATTAAGAAGGGAATTCCTACTTCTTCGCTTATACAGTACATTGACAAGCTCAACAATTCCTGCTTTGTATGTGACCGTATCAACAATTTTTTTGACCAGTATGTGGACACAGTATTTTTCTTATGGAAGAAGGACCCTGAGTTTAAAGAGAAGTTCAAGAATGCCAAGGGCTTCTGCACACCTCATTACAGCCTTTTGTTAAAGACGGCAGTAAGACTATTAAAGGGTGAAGACTTAGAAGAATTTGTAGGCATTGTCAACGAGATGTACATCACCAATATGGAACGTGTCAGAGATGACGTTGCCTGGTTCATTAATAAATTTGATTATAAGTACCAGAACGAGCCATGGTACAACGCCAAGGATTCCGTTATCCGTTCTTTAGTTAAGACTAACGGCGTAATACTTGATGACTGACATAATTAAGGCTGCACATAATCGTGCAGCCTTTGCTTTATCTTTCTTTATATATGAAAACCGTACTTCTGCTAAGCTCGTTTCCATTATCTGAATACTGAATAATATTAATTTCATCCCCGTCCTCTAATTCACAGGCGTCAATCCACAGTTCCCGTGGTCCGTTATATATGGTGTGATAATCCTTACCGTTAATCTCTACCGTACTATATTCCGTAAAATTCTCACCATGTATTTCCACGTGAGAATATACATTATACGCATTATTGATACGGATAGTCTTATATCCCATCTTCATATTGGTAATTCTGAACGGATTAACACCATCATATGCTTCACAGTTACCATATAACAGGTCATATTCCAGCAATCTTAAATTATTAAGATATGTCTCCTGGTCCTCAGAAGTTGCTGATGTAAGGTGAAGCTTGGAAATAGCACCACCCACCATACCAAGCTTGCTTATT
>JAZQKW010000160.1:0-6966 GCA_045542375.1 Butyrivibrio sp. | reverse complement strand
AGTAAGCAGTTGTCTTATGATGTGCGATATAGACTTTTTTAAAAAAGTAAATGATACATATGGACATAATACAGGAGATGCGGTGCTTATGCATGTGGCCGCAATTCTTAAGAATTATGTCGGAGATGCAGGAGAAGTAGTACGCTGGGGTGGAGAAGAATTTATTACATGCCTTAAGGGAAGTACTCTTGAAGAGGCTGTTGCACTTGCTGAGCTTATTAGAAGCAGAGTAGAAGAGACGGCATGTGAATATGATGGTAATACAATTAAGATAACGATGTCGTTTGGTGTGGCTGTAATGGATTCAGGCCATTCTCTTGAAGAGAATGTTAAGGATGCAGATGAAAACTTATACGCAGCTAAGACGGGCGGAAGGAATAGAGTGGTATACTAGAATTGTGAGGCATTATGGGATACGACGGAAAGATTTTTATAAGCTACAGCTCTAAAGATAATGAATTTGTTGAACAGATTTTAAGGACCTTGGAACAGTCTGGAATAGCTTATTGGAAAGCACCGGAGATGATTCCGGCAGGCTCTAATTATGCTAAGGAGATTCCTAAGGCGATACAGGCATGCGAGGCATGTCTGTTTGTTGTGTCTAAGGATTCCCAGGAGTCCATATGGGTTGAGAAAGAAATCGACAGTATGATTAATTTCCGTAAGCACATTATTCCTGTTAAGATAGATGATGAACCATTAAATGATATGTACAAATTCTACCTTAACAATGTTCAGATGATTATATATGATGGAGATATGACAAGACTTCACAGTAAGCTGATTAAACATATAGGTGTTGCTTTTTCAGGTGAAGGAAAGGCCGCAGGGGTACAGGTTTTTCACAGGGACGAAGAGGAAGAGCGTCTTAAGGAACAGATACGTAAGGATAATCTTTTTACTCAGAATAAGGCTCCGGTGGAATGCGAGTTTTGTCATGGAGCAGTTAAGAGGATATCTAAGGGAATATATAAATGTGTTAAGTGTGGTAAGGAAAATTACGATTACTACGAGACTATAAGAAGATTTCTTAGAGAAAATGGTGCCAATAATGCACTCACAATAGAGCGATACACAAAGGTTCCGAGAAGAGCCATAGATTTTTTCCTTAAAGAAGAGATGTTAGAGATACCAAAATATGATACTGCAAGGTTATCATGTAACACATGTGGTTCTCCGATTCGTATGGGAACATTATGCGATTATTGTAAGAAGAGAAGGTAACGATGTATAAGACAATATGGGTTATATGTGACAACAGAGAAGAGATTATTAATGCTCAGAGATGTATCAATTCCATTGGAAGCATGAAAGCTACATGCATACTATCAAGGGCTTCTTTGTTGCGTTGTCTTGATAATATACAGACTCTTCCCTCAGTTATTGTATTTGATTATGAAATGACTGTCAGAGAGGCTTTTGACCCGGTTCTTCTTGTGAAGGGAAAGGAAGCACTAAAGGGTATACCTTTATTTTATATGGCAGAGAATCCGAAGGAAGTGGAAAGCGAAGAGGTTGTTGCAGTTATTTCCAAGCCTATGACTGCTGCCGATGTGGGCAGAATGGAAAAGCTTATGTGGCAGTTTGAAGTGGTAAAATATGCTGAGAAGACCCTTGAGAAACAGACCATGGACATAATAGCAGCAAGAGAGATAAAGCGACTTAACGAACAGTTAAGAGCGAGAAATGCACTTTTGTACAGGGTGTTTGGAAGATATTTTTCAGATGAGGTTATGACCAAAATAATTGATGACCCTAACGGGGCAATTATTGGTGGTGATAAGGTTGATATGACTGTAATGCTTACGGATTTGCGTGGGTTTACCGCAATGTCGTCTACTATGGATTCTGACAGTCTTTTGAAATTACTTAACCATTATTTTTCAAGAATGGTAGAGATTATTAACAGCTATTCTGGTACAATTATTGAATTTCTTGGAGATGGAATTTTGGCAGTTTTCGGTTCACCAATCATAACTGACAATCATGCGGAGTTGGCGGTTACAGCAGCACTTACCATGCAGAACAGAATGAGACAGGTCAATGAGTACTGTGAGTTAAATGGATATAGTCATCTGAGTATGGGGATTGGAATTCACAGCGGAAGTGCATTTATCGGAAACATTGGCTCGGAAAAGGTTATGAGATATAATGTTATTGGACGTGTTGTTAATGAGTGTTCAAGGATTGAAAGCTACAGCGTAGGTGAGCAGGTGCTTGTGTCCGAGGATACTCTTAAGAGAATACAATGCGGATATAATAAAGGGGAAAAGTATGAGGTTAAGGCTAAGGGTGTCAATACTCCCATAACAGCATATGAGATTATGGGGATTAGCGGTCAATATAATATAAATCTTACAAGTAACAGAGATTATAATATATGTGTCCCTAAGAAGGATATCCATATGGAATTATATGCCATCAGAGATAAGAAGATAAGTGATGATGGCGTTAAATGCGTTGTGAAAGGTATGTCGGACAAGAGAATTATTTTTGATTGTGAGAATACGACAGATATTTCCAATCATGCAGATTATAAGGCTCTTGGACTTGACGCAGATGGAACTATAATGTTTTTGGACGTTTATGGAAAAACACATATAAGAGAAGACGGCTCAATGCACCTTCTTTTAACATATATAGACGGTAGCTACACAGCTATGATGGATACAATTAAGAAAGGGGAAATGTGATGATTGGAAATAAACAGTACACCCTGGAATTTACGGAAGAGAATAAGCAGATATCAATAATATTGCAAAGCCATAGTGACGAGATAAGAGCACTGGAATTTCTTGATTTTATTGTGCATGATATTGCGCTGGTTAAAGGTGACAGGTATGAGGCGAAGGCGGTTGTGTCTGCCGGAATACTTAGAAGTGTTGTTTTGTCTGAGCAGATGTATAACATTGAAGAATATCTTCAGAATAAGTGTGAGGATTATTTTGCCCTTGTAAAAGTTATTGATGCATATGATTATGGCATAGATAACAGGCAGAAGATTCAGAAATGGCCACTGTATACCAAGAAGAAGGTTGACTGGGCGGTTGTCAGAAGTACTGATATAATGGATGCTGGAAAGCCATTTGTGATTAGAACTCTTGAAAATGAGTCAGGCAAGGAAATTATTGCAGCAGAAGATAAATATATTATGATTGGCTGTATGGGTGAGGTATATGACATATCTCTTGAGAAGTTTTTGAGAACTTATGAGATTACGGAGGAACCGTTAGATGTTTTTGAACAGATGATGACATATATTCCTGAGGTTAAGGATGGTACTACCGGTGAATATATAGCAATAGATGATGTTGCAAGAATATGCAGGCCTAAATCCGATACATACATATATGTTCAGAAGTTAAATGAGAGAACCAAAATATTTACTAAAGATGGGAAAGGGGATTACTTCCTTGGTCATAAGGGGGACTATATGGCGGTGAGGAAGGATGATTTCAGTGATATATATATAATTAATAAAGATATATTCGAAAAAACGTACATAAAAGTCTGATGGTTCTACACTATTAGATAATAAAATAAAAAGGAGCAATGTAATGGAGAAATTTTTCAAAATCAAAGAAAGTGGTTCTACCGTAAAGACAGAAATTATGGCGGGAATCACAACATTTATGGCAATGGCTTACATCCTAATGGTTAATGCCAATATGTTTACCGAGATATCAGTAAGCTATGGTGCAGTCTATATTGCCACGGCCTTATCAGCGGTTATTGGTACCCTTTGTATGGGTCTTATCGCTAAGCTTCCGCTTGCACTTGCATCAGGTATGGGTATTAATGCGTTTTTCGTATATACCGTATGTATTGGCTCAGGATTAACATACGCTAATGCTTTAGTGCTTATATTCTTTGAGGGTATTCTTTTTATTCTGTTAACGGTAACAGGACTTAGAAAGATGCTTTTTGATGCAATTCCGGATGCGGTTAAGAAAGCAATTCCGGCAGGTATTGGACTTTTTATAGCTTTTCTTGGATTACAGAATGCAGGAATTGTTGTTAACAGTGATGCTACACTTGTTAATCTTGTTTCATTTAACGTATTAAATGGTGTTACATGGGCACAGATAATGCCAATTATTGTAACGATATTTGGTGTTCTTGCGATAGCCATACTTTCTAAGAGAAATGTTAAGGGCGCAGTGTTCTGGGGTATTATCGGAAGTGCTGTTGTATATTATCTTCTGGGATTTACCATAAATGGATTCTATAATGGTTTTGCGGACAGCCTTACAATGAATCCGTTTGATGCATTTAAAGCATTTGGTACAGAGTCAGTTGGTAAGGTGTTTACAGAAGGATTTGATTACTCAGCTTACCTTGCAGTGGAAGGACATGATAAGGTTAGTCTTATTCTTGTAATTATTACATCCGGTCTTGCTTTTTGTATGGTAGATATGTTTGATACAATGGGTACTCTTTATGGAGCATGCGCAAGAGGCGATATGCTTGATAAAGATGGTAATATTCCTAATATGGAAAAAGCAATGCTTGCAGATGCTATTGCAACAACAGCAGGTGCTGTTTGCGGAACGTCTACAGTTACAACCTTCGTTGAGTCATCATCAGGTGTAGCGGAAGGCGGACGTACAGGTCTGACAGCTGTAGTGGCAGCGGTTATGTTTTTCATAGCGATGTTCTTAAGTCCGGTTGCGGCTCTTATTCCGGGATGTGCAACAGCGACAGCTCTTATCTACGTTGGTATTCTTATGATTAACTGTGTAACAAGCATTGACTGGAAGGATGTTGAAGTGGCAGTACCTGCATTCCTTACAATGGCATTCATGCCGTTTACGTACAATGTAAGCTATGGTATTGCATTTGGTATGATTTCTTATATAATCATTAAAATTGGTCTTGGTAAAATCAAAGAAATCAAGATTGGAACATGGATTATTGCAATTCTCTTTGCAGTAATGTTCTTTGTAACTCATTAAAAAGAGGTGTGGGGATATGTACCTGATATCATTGTATTTTGATATGGAAACTGAAAATCAGATTCAGTCTGTTATACGAGGTGTTGCCGAGGTAACAGGCAACATTCATATGACAGATGGACGTATCCCGCCACACATAACAGTTGCAATGATTAATTCATCAGATGAGGATATTGTTAAGGATACCTTCGAAAGCTGTATTAAGAAATTACGAGGCGGAGATATACAGATAGCGGGTGTTGGTTTATTTAAAAAGAGTGTGGTATATTTACAACCGGTTTTAAATCGGTATCTTCATGACATATCGGTTACGGTAAATAAAGCTTTTAAAGGTATGCACGCCGATAACAACCGTTACCTACCATTTAAATGGATGCCCCATATAAGTGTGGCTAAGAGACTTACGGCAGATCAACAGATTGAGACTGTTAAATATTTGCAGGAAGTCGGATATCCGTCAGAAGCAATTATAAGCAGAATAGGATTGGCGAAAAGTAATCCATATGTTGATATTCATATAAGAAACTTGATATAGCTTTAATTTGCAAGCTGATGTTTCGTTTTGTTGAAAAGCTTATTATTTGTCTTTTATAAAAATATCACATACTATTCTGATGGGTTTATGGACACGCAGGAAGCTTTGAAAAAAATCGTTAATTTTGCCTTAGAAACAGTGCAATATATGCCGACGGTCTGCAAATGTCTGACGAAGCTTGTTCCACTATAAAACAAGCGAGGAGTTTTTGCAGACCGTCGTTTAATAAGCATGTTGCATTGTTTCTATGACAAAATAGATTTTTTGATATTGAAGACTGTGTGTCCGTAAACCCATCAGAATAGCATGTAACTTTATAAAAGCCAAAGCTATTTCAACAAAACGAAACATCCGGTTGCAAATTAAAGTCATATAGAATGTTGATAATTAGTGAATAAAGTGGTATTATGTAATCATTATAAATCGTGAATATAAGAAGGAGGAATCTAATGAAACAATGTCCTAATTGCGGAGAATTAATCGGGGATAGTGTTAAAAAGTGTTTTGCCTGCGGATTTGACATGACAGATGAAGAAGCCTGCAAGATTGCAGAACAGAACAGAAGGAAAAATAATAATTCTGTATTCAACAATCAGGCTCAGGGCACTCGTCCTGCTCAGAATGATATGGTATGTAGAATTAAGAATATTGCAGTAATTGCAGTGTGGGTTTTAGGAGCTTTGTTATTGCTTTCGTTATTCTTTGATACCTTAGGAAGCGGCGGGGCGACTAATGACGGTAAGACATATGTTAATGCATTTGGCTGGACTAATGACAGAACTACCATGACCACTACGGCAGCTGCGGTATTTTTATTGATTATGACCGGAGCAACTATGGCATTGTATAACTTTAATAATGCGTGGTTTATACTTGGAGGGTGCGGAACCGGACTTGTAGGTTTTATATTAGCTATGAATGTTGCAGCTAATGCAGCATCTAATTCTAAGGCACTTACCGGCTCATATGGATGGTACGGATCATCAGGTGGAAAAGTCGGCGCCGGAGTAGTATTTATAAGATTGTTTGCCATTCCGATGTTTATAGGGGTACTTGTTATCTTATCATTAACTGTATATAGGCTGGTAAGATGTTACATGCTTGCACGTAAGTTTGAGTTATATCCTTTCGATGTAGTGCTTCCGGAAGTACATATTAACAGAGAGCCAAGACAGCCACATGTATATACACAGCCACAGCAGGCTAATTCATATGTGCAGCCACAGCAGACGACTTCATATACACAGCCACAGCAGGCAGCTCCATATACACAGCCACAGCAGGCAGCTCCATATGCACAACCACAGCAGGCAGCTTCATATGCACAGCCACAGCAGGCAGCTCCATATGCACAGCCACAGCAGGCAGCTCCATATGCACAGCCGCAGCAGGCAACTCCATATGCACAGCCACAGCAGGTTAATCCATATGCACAGCCACAACAGGTTAATCCATATGCACAGCCACAACAGGATA
>JAZQKW010000159.1:0-11758 GCA_045542375.1 Butyrivibrio sp. | reverse complement strand
TCCGTTCTGCAACCACAGAATATTTTGGTCTTGGTAGCAAGCTCTACGTGAACTTCAAGACCTATGACTGTTTCGTATTCTTTTGCCATTGTCGCTCCTCCTTATCCATTCTTCTTACATGCCTGCTCATAAGCATAAGCGGCTCTGATAATATTTTTTTCCATAAAGCAGTCTCCCATAATCTGCATACCTATTGGAAGACCCTGTGAATCCTTACCACATGGCACACTAATTGCCGGAAGACCTGCAAGATTGGCAGGAATAGTATATATATCACTAAGATACATTTTCATTGGGTCCTTTAAGGATTCACCCATTCGCGGTGCGGTCTGAGGTGCAACCGGACCGATTATCACATCGTATTTCTTAAATGCCTCGTCAAAAGTCTTCTTAATCAAAGCCCTTACCTTCATTGCTTTGATATAATATGCATCATAGTAACCTGCACTGAGTACATAGGAGCCTAACATGATTCGTCTCTTCACTTCCTCGCCAAAGCCCTCTGTTCTTGTCTTCTTATACATATCGTGAAGTCCCGAATATTCAGGTGTACGGTATCCGTATTTTACACCGTCATATCTTGCAAGGTTGGAGCTTGCCTCCGCTGTTGCAATGGTGTAATAGGCAGGCACTGCATATTCTGCAAGGTCAAGGTCAAATTCCTCCACCACTGCCCCCTGTGCTTTTAACACTTCAATCCCATTAAGTACAGCTTCTTTCACTTCAGGGTCAAGTCCTTCTCCAAAATAACTCTTAGGCACTCCCACCTTCATTCCTTTAACATCGGCAACAAGAGCCTCCGTAAATTTCACATCCTCACGTCGTACAGAAGTCGAATCCTTCTCATCATAAGACGCAAGCACTTCCATAACCGTTGCACAGTCCGTCACATCCTTACATATCGGTCCAATCTGGTCAAGGGATGATGCATAGGCTATAAGCCCATATCTTGAAACACTGCCATAAGTAGGCTTCATCCCTACAACACCACAGTATGACGCAGGCTGTCTGATGGAACCTCCGGTATCAGAACCAAGGGCAAAATAACACTCCGATGCTGCCACTGCTGCCGCAGACCCACCTGATGAGCCTCCCGGAACATGGTTCGTATTATGTGGATTTCCGGTAATTCCATATGCGGAAGTCTCTGTAGTAGAACCCATGGCAAATTCATCCATATTGGTCTTACCGATAATAACCGCTCCCGCTTCTCTAAGTTTTACAATTGCTTCTGCTGAGTAAGCAGGTACAAAATTATCAAGAATCTTAGAAGCTGCAGTAGTACGCATTCCCTCCGTACATATATTATCCTTAACTGCAACAGGTACGCCTGCAAGCACTCCTGTAATGCTGCCCTCCTCAATCCCTGCCTGAACTCTCGTGGCTTCGTTAAGAAATCCTTCTTTATCAAAAGTTATATAACAATTAAATTCTTTTTCCTTTAATTCTATCTGCTTAACCACTTCCTCCGCTGCAGCAATTGCAGTTGTTCTGCCTTCTTTAATTGCTTTAGCAAGCTCTGTAGCTGTCATATCTAATATATTCATCTTACGCCTCCCTATCCTACTGTCTTCGGAACTACAAAAGCCCTATCCTGTCTCTCTGGGGCATTCTTAAGAGCGCTGTCACTGCCGTCTCCGTTAGTAACCTCATCCTCTCTCATAACATTTCCCATATTAAAAATATGAGTCATAGGCTCTATTCCATCCGTATCAAGTTCATTCATCTTGTCAAAATAATCTATCATTTCTTCCATATCCTGTCCTGCTTTAACCTTCTCTTCAGAGGTTAACTGAAGCTTGGCAAGAATTTCTACTTCTTCAATTACATCATTGCTTATTCTGCTCATAAGTCCTCCTTTTCCTATAGAAGAAAATGCTGTTCATCCTTATTATACGGGATAAACAGCATTATTATAATTCATGTTAGAATTTATTAAGGTACTCGTTAATTTCCCATTCGCTTACGGTAACCTTGTATGATTTCCACTCCTTCTTCTTAGCCTCAACATATTTCTCCGCTAATTCTTCACCGAGGAAATCCATAATATATTCATCTTTCTCCATCTGCTTAACTGCATCGTAAAGTGTCTCAGGAAGACTCTCGATTCCTCTTTCACGTCTTTCCTTCTTGTGCATTGCATAGATGTTAGCATCAACACTTTCGCATACCTGGAGTTTATTCTTAATTCCGTCAAGCCCTGCCATAAGACACACTGCAAGTGCAAGGTATGGATTGGCTGTAGGGTCCGGATTACGAAGCTCTACTCTTGTACCCCTTCCTCTTGCTGCAGGGATTCTGATAAGCGGACTTCTGTTCTTAGCTGACCATGCAATATACACAGGTGCTTCAAATCCCGGAATAAGTCTCTTATATGAGTTAACTAACGGATTAGTAATAGCTACAATACCATTAATATGCTTCATAAGACCAGCGATAAACTGATATGCCTCTTCACTAAGTCCGTTCTTGCCATTCTCGTCAGCAAAAATATTCTTGCCGTCCTTCTCAAGAGACATATTGATATGCATACCTGAACCCGCCATATTGTTCTTAGGCTTCGGCATAAAAGTTGCATAAAGCCCATTCTTATTGGCAATGGTCTGTACTGCAAGCTTAAAGGTCATAATTGAATCCGCAGTCTTAACTGCTTCACCATACTTAAAATCAATCTCATGCTGCGCAGGTGCACATTCATGATGAGCAGCTTCTACTACAAATCCCATCTCTTCTAAAGTGCGAACCATCTCACGTCTTGTGTATTCTCCAACATCCACAGGTCCTAAGTCAAAATAACCTGCTCTGTCGTTAGAATTGGTAGTTGCCGCACCATGCTCATCTACATCAAACAGGAAAAATTCACATTCCGGTCCTACATTGAACTTGTAGCCCATCTTAGCCGCTTCTGCTACGGCCTTCTTAAGAATGTATCTTGGGTCACCCTCAAAAGGTGTTCCATCTGTCTTATACACATCACAGATAAGTCTTGCAACCTTCTCTTCTTCCGGATTCCATGGAAATACTACAAAGCTGTCCAAATCCGGTCTAAGATACATATCCGATTCTTCTATACGTGCAAATCCATCAATTGATGAACCGTCAAACATCATCTCATTGTTGAGTGCTTTCTTAAGCTGGCTTCTTGGAATTGCTATATTCTTAAGGATACCAAAAATATCCGTAAACTGTAATCTGATAAACTTAATATCCTGTTCTTCAACTAATCTGATTATATCTTCTTTCGAGTAATGACTCATTGCTGTTCCTCCTGGCAGATTAATAATATGCTATCAAGTATGTTATCATTGCTTTTACAAAAAATCAACTAAAGTTTTATGCTCTTTCAAGTTCTGAAGGATTAGGTGATACCTTCATAGCCTCTTCTCTTGAAATATAGCCCATACTTATAAGGCTGATAAGCTCTGAATTAAGTGTATGCATACCCTGACGACTTCCTGACTGTAATGCTGTAGTAATCTGCACAGTCTTACCTTCTCTGATAAGGTTAGCAACCGCTGTATTATTAAGTAAAACTTCTGTTGCTACCATTCTTCCTGTTCCATCCATCATAGGAATAAGCTGCTGAGAGAATATACCTCTTAATACGTTGGCAAGCTGTGAACGCATCTGGTTCTGACCTTCAAGTGGGCAGGCATCAATAATTCTGTCAATTGTCTGTACTGCACTTGATGTATGTAATGTAGAGAACACAAGGTGTCCTGTCTCCGCTGCGTTAATGGCAGCAGTAATTGTCTCTAAGTCTCTCATCTCACCTACAAGAATAATATCCGGGTCCTCTCTAAGTGAAGATCTTAACGCAGTTGAAAAAGACTCAACGTCCGTTCCGACTTCTCTCTGGTGAATCATTGCTTTATCTCTTCTGAACACATATTCAATAGGATCTTCTATTGTCATAATGTGGCAGGCTCTTGTCTTGTTAATCTGCGCAATCATAGACGCAAGAGTTGTTGTTTTACCGGAACCTGTAGGACCGGTAATAAGCACAAGACCACTTGGTATGTGAAGCATCTTCTCAATTGATGGTGGAAGATTAAGTTCTCTGAATGTAGGAATAACATCATTAAGAAGTCTGATACTTGCCGCAATGTTATTTCTCTGATGGTATACATTAATTCTTATTCTTGAACCATCAGGTAACATACATCCTGCATCAAGGTCCATTCCTGATGTAACCTTTCTTACCTGGTCAGAGTCAAGTAATGAAAAAATCATATCTCTTGATTCTTCCGCTGTCGGAGCCGGCTCCAAAATCTTAAGCTCACCAAATCTTCTTACTGCAAGGTTAGTACCCACAGTAATATGAATGTCTGAACATTTCTGTTCCTTTGCGTACTTAAATAATTCATCTAATGTCATAATTACCCTCCATATGCACATATATTCTTTTTACATTATTTATCATTAGGGAAAAAATTTCAATACTTATTTGCATTAAACTTAATAAGATAGTATAATTGAGCAATAATTAACAATCGAAAGGAAATATATATGATTAGAAGAAAATATATGGCAGCTATATCTACTGCTCTGTGTCTGTCTCTATGTGCCTGTTCCTCAGGCAAGCCGGATTCTGAACCTGTAGATGTAACGCCTGCTCCTACCACAGAGGCTCCTACTACAGAAGCCCCTACCACAGAAGCTCCTACGGAACCACCTATTGAACCGGTTACCATTAACCTGGTAGCCATAGGCGATATGCTTATGCACGCAGGCGCAAGTATGCCGGGCCTTCAAGCTGACGGAACCTATAACTATGATTACTTGTTTGCCAATGTGGGAGAGGCTATTAAGACAGCGGACCTTGCAGTAGTCAACAATGAAGTTATCATGGGCGGTAACGAAATAGGATTACTTGGTTATCCTAACTTTAATGTCCGTACAGAACTGGCAGATGCAGAAGTAAGAGCCGGTTTTGACGTAGTTCTT
This sequence comes from Butyrivibrio sp., assembly GCA_045542375.1. GTDB lineage: Bacteria > Bacillota > Clostridia > Lachnospirales > Lachnospiraceae > Eshraghiella. The sequence goes on along the minus strand of JAZQKW010000159.1, from coordinate 6,811 downwards.
TCAGCAACCAACCACACCCTTGACCAGCATATGACAGGTCTCAACAATACAATTAATTATTGGAAAACCAATTTTCCTCATATTTCGCTCTTAGGAGTACATGACAGCAAAGAACATTCAGAAAACATTACTGTCAGGGAAATTGAAGGGATTAAGATTGCATTACTGAATTATACTTACGGTCTCAACGGTTACTCACTTCCTGCCGGAAGCGAATATGCCATAGATTTAATGACCGACTCAACAAGATCAAAAGTAATGGAAGACATTCGTAAAGCAGAAGAATTGGCAGATTTTGTTATCGTATTCCCACACTGGGGGATTGAATATACATTTCAACCAACAGAAGAGCAGAAAAATTGGGCTTCATTAATGACAGAAGCCGGAGCAGATTTGATTATTGGAACCCACCCACATGTAATACAGCCTGTTGAATGGGTAACCTCAGCTAACGGTAATAAATCCCTTGTATACTACTCGTTAGGTAATTTTGTTTCCATACAGTATCACCACTTTGCAATGCTTGGAGGAATGGCTGATGTTTCAATTACAAAGGACGAAACCGGGACATACGTTTCTTCCCATGATATGGAATTCCTTGTAACACATTATACATCCGGAAGAACTGCTGTTACTACATATTATCTTGATGATTACACTGAAGAGTTTGCCGCCAGCCATGCAATCCATGTTGAGCCGGGTCCACAGTATGATTCTATTAATAGAGAGTATCCGTTTACCGTTGCAAGATTAAAAGAACTTGCTAAAGAGATATGTCCTGAATTTGTTGACTGGTAAACATACAAAAACATTCTCCTAAAATCCATACTATTATATAGTCAGATTTTGGGAGAATGTTTTTTACATTTCTTTTGTAAGTTTCCCTTTTTCCATATGCCACACTTCATCACAAATCATGTCAATATCTTCTCTTGACTTTTTTCCCATCCTCAAGCCTTAGTATTCTGTCCGTATACGCCGCTATTTTTTCATCATGTGTAACGAGTATAATTGTTCTTTTTTCATCTCTGAGCGCTGCCAGTAAATCCATTATTTCTTCCGCTGTTTTGCCATCAAGGGCACCGGTAGGCTCATCCGCAAGAATAATTTTATTATCCGATGCAAGTGCTCTTGCAATTGCACATCTTTGCATCTGCCCTCCCGAGATATGGCAGGGATACTTTTTTGCAATGTGGCTTATTCCTGTTTTTTCCATCATTTCCCCTACGATTTCCCTTCTTATTTTTGAAGGAATATTTTTTGCAATAAGGGGAACCTCAATATTTTCATACACTGTATATGAATTTATTAGAAGATAATTTTGAAAAATATAACTTATATTATTCTTTCTGAAAGCATCCAGCTCACGTACGGACATTGCCGTAATATCCTTACCGTCACAAAGAAGCTGTCCCGAGGTAACAGTTTCCATACCGCTGATAATATTAAGAAGCGTGGTTTTTCCGGAGCCCGAACGCCCCATTACACCTACATATTCACCATCATCAATTTTTAACGAAACATTATCAAGTGCAACCACCTTGGTATCTTCCGTATTATATTCCTTTGTAATCTGACGAAGTTCTATCACTTACTATGCCTCCTTCTTTTTTGCATGCACTAACTCCAACACCGTAGTTTTTCTTATATACAGTGATGGAACAATTGAAGATACCGCAATTATAATAGCTGATGAAACAACTGCAATAGGAACACAATATGACAAAAAAATATGTCCTATAAGCTCTTTTACCATGTTACTTTCTCCGAAAAGCACCCTGATTCCCATATACATAAAAACCAAAGCTAACAACGCAGGTATAACCGTTTTAATAATATTCTGCATCACCGTAATGACATATAAATCTTTTTTCGTAACTCCATTTGCAAGTCTGATTCCGTAATCCGTTGCTTTTGTGACAACCATATATGTCTGACTTACCGTAAGCGAAATAATTGTGGAAAGCATAAGCACCACCATAACCGTCTTCAGGGTCTTTGTTTCTTCGTCCGTATCCTCTTTTATATGGTCAACCACCGATGAAATTCTGTATGTATCAATTATTGTATCATTTTTAAGTGCTATTAACTGTATCTGCTCTGCGATTGCCTCATAGTCTTTTTCATTGTCAAAAGTAAAAAAGCATCCTCCATAATTTTCCCACTGTGTTACCTCAACAATGCCATATTCCATCGAACGGCTTCCAAGTCTTGATAAGAATGTATCCGAAAATACACCTGAGTCAATTATTGCAGAATCCGCGTCAAAAAATCCTCCAACTATATATTTAAAGACAACTTCTCCCTTAATATTACAGTCATTAAATACATCTCCCGTATTTACCATCCCCATATATTTTTCAGATAAATACAAAATAATATTTTTACTTTTATCCGTAATCTCGATTTCCTCCGGTTGTTTCCCTTCAATGAGTTTGATATTCATTACGGGCCAGATACCGATATTCATGGTAGTTGTTTCTATACCTTCTCCGGCATTATCCTTTTGTTCTAACGCCAAAAATTGAAGAGCAGGCGAGGTATTTGTAACATTATCCGATATTTGTCCAAAATATTTTATTTCAGGAATCCCCGTAATCTCTTTTTCTAAAACGTCGGCATTTTCTGCACCAAGCGGCAGCACAACGTATCCAAGATTATCAATATCGCATTTTATACCGTCATTTATTCTGCGCTCATAAGTATTAGCACTGACAACCAGATAGATTACAAAAATCAGCACACTAAAGAGCAAAAAAGCACTAAAAATGTGTAAATAAAATTTCTTTCTGTTTTCCAGGCATAAATCAAACGCCATTTTAAATCTGTTACCTGTTTTCATTCCGCACACCTCATAATTTGCGCCATCCTGTGCTTTCTTTGTTTATTAATTATAAAATAGTCAATTCCGTAAACAGCCAAAACAATTAGCGCATTTAAAACAGCTGCTTCTGCCCAATACAAAACACCTTGTCCGTATATAATCAAAATCACCGCCAAAGACGTAATGGCTGCAAGGACATAACATATAATTATTTTTAAAAAAACAGGTCTGTATATCTGACTCCTTTTCATGCCAAAAATCTCTTTTATACAGGCATCTCTCATTACAGAGGACAACAACAGGTTTACCGACTCCATTATTACCAATATACAAATTATTAATGAAATAACGGCAATAACATTTTTTACGACACCTAATAACCCGGTATACCCGTCCGGTACCTCTTCTTTCCCTGCCTCATAAGTATATCCGTTTTCTCTTAAATATCCTTCAAGCAGTTCTAAATCATGGTTATTGCTCTCGTATTTCAGCGTAAGCGGCTCTCCGTAACAGAAATTCTCAAAAACCGCTTTAATTATCGTCTGCTTTGAAGCTGCTGATAAATCTCCATACTTTAAATATACACAATTATTTTTCTCTAATTTTTTAGTTGATGCAATTCCAAGCACATCAAAATACTCATTAAATATTCTGATTCTGTTATCATTTATTGATGCTTTACAACCGTTTCCGACGTAGGCTCCTTTAACTGATACAAGTGATGCATTGTTTTCTTCCATAGGTAAAAAAAGCTTTTCGTTCAGAGCAAAAAAAAGCTTAATTTCAGCAGTACTTCCATCTCCTATATTATCAAAAACAGACATGGAAATATTGCCTTTTTGTCCGGTAAGCCCTTCAACAAATCCGGTAATTTTTTCTTTGTTTTGTTCATAGTAAGCATCACTGTATGTATTTTTGTAATCTGCATTATCCGGATAAATACTGATATATGCATCATGCTTATAATTAACGCTGCTAAGCGCCTTTATGCCACCGCTTACAAAGCCCTCAACTGCCGGTACAAGTATTGTAGAAACAATAAGTGCTAACAGCATGGAAATATATACAACTGTCAGCGAAAATATTTTAGTTCTTTTCATTTGCTTTCCTTCAACTTAATTTCTTATAACCACTAAATCCGTCAAATCCCCATTTGACTTTTATTGAGGTTGCAGTCGTTGTTTTTTGAGTTGTTGAGAATTCATGATTCCAATATATTTTATCTGTAAATAAAGTATTATTTAATACTCCTGATGTTATTGTCAAATATGCAGAATTAGACACCGTAATCAAATGCTTATCATCTCCTGACAATCTTGCAAAAAAGGTATAATAATTTGGTGCAACTCCTGCATCAAGCCAATCAACATTTCCCCAATATGTCACTTCAGCCATTGAATTCTCTGCATCCTGTGACCACGAAAACGATCCATCCGCCATAACAGGAATACATAATAACATTAAGATCATAATACATAATGTTAATAATGTTGTAATACGTTTTTTCTCATAAATATTACGTCCTCCTTAAATTTAATGGTCTTTACCCTTATTATTTTTCAATTTCTTCCCCAACATTTTCTTTTTTAACTAAATCATAATAAAAAGCCGACTCACCATGAATTATATTATCCATAGATAAGTCGGCTATATAACATCATATACAATTATATAATCATCTCATATTCTCTTAAGTTATATGAAATGACTTAACCCCTTATCCTTGGAATATAATACATTATTACTCATACAAAAACACGCCTCTTGTGTTTTCTTTATTATTGTTAGAATACCACAAATACCATATTATGTCAAATTTTCATATACTTTTTATAGTCATTTATTCTTCATACTTATCCTTCAGGTCATCAACCTCTTTATTGCCAAAAGTCTCAAGCGGAGTATTAAGAATCTTTTCAAGATCTTCTGCTTCCTTATTCTTCTGAGCCTTCTTAGCCTTCCACCACTTAAAGAGAAGTGCTACCACTACCACAACAGCAATTATTGCAACTACGATAATTACAACATATCTCATATGGATTGGTCCTGCCATAATAGACTTACCTGCATCCTTAAAGGTCTTAGCGAACAACTCATCTACAGATAATGATGTATTATCATAATGATACAGGAATCTGGAATTAAGAATCTGCTTAGCTTCCTCATCCATTACCACTGTTGTCTGGTTACCACAGATAAAGATATAATCTCCATCCATTACATCCGGTGAATCTCCAGGACACGCAAAGTATACAAATAAGAGATGTCCTTCATCCGCACCAAAGATTTCATTATATAATTCATTAGCCACTTTTTCCATTAAATCAGGCTTCTGATATACATATGATCCATCTTCTGCATAGAGATATACATATGGCTGAACACCTGTCTTCTTATAGAAGCTTTCAAGTCCATTTACAAGAGTTCTTCCACCTCTTTCAAACCAGCCAAGTTCGTCTGTATACCAGTCATTATTATATGTAGTATTGGCAGTACTCATAGGTTCTCTCTTCTTGGTACTGTTCGTAATATCTGATGAACACTGAGCTCCTGCACAAGACATACCTAAACAGCTATATGCTATTCCGCCAATGCATCCTCTTATCATAGCAATCGCAAAGATGATGAGCACTATAATAGCAGCTGCGCAACTGCTTCCACTGCTTCTTCTTCCACCATAGTATACTGTTCTGTGATGATGGTGATGTGGTGGTCTATGATGATGTGGTGGGTGGTGATGTGGTGGTCTGTGTGACGAATGATGCGGTGGTCTGTGATATCCACCACCAAAGCTTCCACTGGATCTTCCTCCACTAAATCCTCTTCCTCCGGAGCTTCCTCTGAAGCCTCCTCCACTTGAACGTCCGCCGGAAAATCCTCCGCCGCCTGAACGGCCTCCGCCGCCGCCTCCTCTTGCCATATTCTTATCCTCCTTAATATGTAACTTTAGTTATTTTTAATATATTTCTCTTCAAATACGCTGCGCTCCAGAGGCTTGTCATATAAAAAGCCCTGAACATTATCGCATCCGCATTCAAAAATCATCTTCTCCTGTTCTCTGGTCTCTATACCTTCACAGATTACATTGTAGTTAATCTTCTTAAACACTCCAATCAGACTGTTAAGTATCTGGTATCCTGCATCATTACTCATGCTGTTCTTGATAAATTCCTTATCAAACTTAATAATATCAACAGGTAACGAACCAAGAGCACTTAATGCACTGTATCCCATACCGAAATCGTCCATACTTACTCTGAATCCATAATCTCTAAGCTTGCTAATCTCATGTACCATTATGTTAGTCTCTGCAAAGAAAAGAGATTCAGTAAGTTCTAATTCTATATATTCCGGTGGTATCTTATACTTAGAAAACTCATTATATATACGGTCTGCAACATTATCTTCATAGAAATGCATTCTTGAAAGATTGATAGATACAGGTACCGCATTCCATCCTCTGTCTAACCAGTTTCTGATAGCAGAAAAGGTCTCTCTCATTACATAGCGGTCAAGCTCAACAACCTTACCACTGTTCTCAAGAATTGGAATATATGTATCCGGCATCATCATATTGCCATTCTCATCATATATTCTGCTAAGAACTTCCGCACCGATTATCTTCTGTCCCTTGATATCCATCTTAGGCTGGAAAAATGTCTTAATGTTGCCATTCTTAATTGCATGGTCGAACATTGCCATTATCTTGGCATCTTCCTCTTTCCTGCACATCATCTCAGGTGAAAACACAACACTTGTAACACAGTAATTACCCTTGGCAATTCTTCTTGCTACATTCGCCTTATCGATGCTATATATAAGGTCATCATCCTCCTCATCAAGAAATACAATTCCATTATTAAGATGAAGGGAAACCGATGGATACTTTCTTGAGTTCCTCTTGACAAACCTGTTACTGTCATCATCTACTGTTTTCACAAAATCTTCTCTGTCCCCACTATATCTGAACAGACTAAGAATATGATC
>JAZQKW010000158.1:0-19930 GCA_045542375.1 Butyrivibrio sp. | reverse complement strand
TACAATTATTTTCAAAAAATTCCTGACTAAACATAACTGCATCATAATTATAATAGTTACTCAATCTTGTATAATTATTTTCTAACGAGTAGTCCTCTGCATCTTTTATAATGTTGTGCCATCCCCAAAGCACTTCAGATTCTTCAACCGCTATTCCGTCCGTTTCAAGATAACTTCCATACCCAGCAAAAAGGTATTTTTCCGTTCCGTCACTTACTTCTACATAGTATTGTAACTTATCCGTTGTAAATATACAATCCGTTTGTGACATAACATACCCTTCTGTTATGCTGTCTGATAGAACATCATATAAAAATGGATATCCAGCCCCTACACTATACTCTATGATATTCTTATCAGTGTCACATATGACATATCCATAGTCCATGCCATCACTAACGCATTGCATACAAGCCCCTATTTCATTCCCTTCAAAATCATACACCCCTACAACTTTTTCTATACTAATGTCATCTGTTTCAGCCACAGTATAAATCTGCTCTGCCAGTTCCTCACCTTCACTTGCATATATCTTTGCAGGAACAAGGAATAAGAAGAAACTTGCAATAAATAATAATTTTTTGATACTCTTCATAAAGTTCACCTTCCTTATACATATTTTTATAGTTTTGTCACCTGATTCAATCCATCACCTCCACAACACAGATGACCATGTTATATTACTTAATACCTTTGTCATAAGGTACATATTTATCCCTATATATATGTAGTAAACATTTTTCCGAAAAAGCTTCGTTTTTTTATTGTATTTTTTTTAGTACAATAAGTTTCATCTTAATAGCATATCATATTTTATTTATATTTTGGATATTTTGTACCGAATGGTAGTATTTAGAGTACTGAATGGTATAAAATAAGGAGGCCCACTTCTTTCGAAGTGGGCGAATAGGAATGAAGAAAAAGGATATAACCTTTTCTCTTGGTTAGGTACAAGTACATTGTACCTATAAATTAAGTCCAAATTATGAAGTATTTCTAAAAAACTAATAAATTTTGTGAAATAAGTATGAAATCTATTTTCTATTTTCTCTTCTCTTCCTCTATTCTTTCATTAAGCTCTGTAAGGTATTCCCAACGTTCCATTTTGTACTCCAACTGAGCGTTAACCTCTTCCTGCTCTTTAGTCAACTCATTGAGTTTGACAAAATCCTTGGCATGCTGATTCATAAGAATATCTATTTCTGAAAGTCTGTCCTCTAACGCTGCAATGTCGTCCTCTATAGTCTCAAATTCACGCTGTTCATTATATGTGAACTTAAGCTTCTTGTCTTTTACCTTCACATTCTGAACCTTTTCCTGTGATGGTATGGCGGTCTGCTGAGCCACAGGCTGATTCTCAAATTCTGCAACCAATGCGTAATCAGAATATCCTCCTTCGTACTGTCTCAGTCTGCCACCTTCCTCGTATGCAAAAATACGTCTTACAACTCTGTCCAGAAAGTATCTGTCGTGGCTGATTACAATTACAATTCCGTCAAAAGAATCCAGATAATCCTCAAGAATTGTAAGAGTTGTAATATCAAGGTCATTGGTAGGCTCGTCGAGGATAAGCACATTAGGTGCCTCCATAAGCACTCTTAGAAGATTAAGTCTGCGTTTCTCTCCGCCCGAAAGATTCTTAATAAGAGAATATTGTTCCTTAGGCGGGAACAGAAATTTATCAAGCATCTGGGATGCGGATATGGTTCCGTCCGTTGTCTTAACATACTCAGCTGTGTTCCTTATATAGTCAATAACCTTCATCTCCGGATTCATATAATCAATTCGCTCCGAAGGCTCTGTGCGAATTTCCTGAGCATAATAACCAATCTTTACGGTACTTCCGATTACTATATCTCCTGCATCAGGTGTAACCTCTCCCATAATCATCTTAACGAGAGTTGTCTTTCCGCATCCGTTAGGTCCCACTATTCCAATTCTGTCATTTTTCAGAAAAATATATGTAAAATCATCTATAATGGTTCTTCCGTCATAACTCTTGCTCACATTATTCACTTCAACAGTAGTTCTTCCAAGTCTTGTGGATATTGAACTTAATTCAATCTGCGAATCAGCTACAGGACGCTTACGGTTCTTAAGCTCCTCATAACGCTCAAGTCTTGCTTTCTGCTTGGTCGAACGTGCCTTAGCACCGCGCATAACCCATTTCAATTCATTTCTAAGAAGGTTCGCCTTCTTAGAATCCGTTGCAAGCTCCATCTGTTCACGTTCCGCCTTAAGCTCTAAAAACCCGGAATAATTAGTCTTATAGCTGTAAATTGCACCTTTATCAATTTCCACAATTCTGTCAGAAACACTGTCAAGAAAATATCGGTCATGAGTCACCATTATAATGGATTTTCTGTAATTCTTAAGATATTCCTCAAGCCATTCTGCCATAGTATTATCCAGATGGTTCGTAGGCTCATCAAGAATAAGAATATCCGCAGGTGTAAGAAGTGCTCTGACAAGTGCTATTTTCTTACGCTGTCCCCCGGACATATGCGATGTATCTTCTTCAAAATCAAATATCCCAAAGGTATTAAGCATTGCCTTAGCTTCTGCCTCCACGCTCCAGTGGTCTTCATCCTTTGGAATATCTTTCATTACATGTTCAATTACTTTCTCACCGGCTTCAAACACAGGCTGCTGTGGCAAAAATTCTATCACCGCCTTATTAGCCTTAGTAACCGTACCTTCATCCGGTTCGCAAATTCCTGCTATAATCTTTAACAGGGTTGATTTACCGGTTCCGTTAATTCCTATAATCCCAACCTTCTCCCCTTCATCAAGATAAAAAGAAGCATTCTCAAATAATTTTCTCTCCGAAAAGGAGTGGGTAAGATTCTCTATCGTCAGTAAATTCATCCGTCATTACCTCAAAAAGAAATAGTAAGCTGCAGCGGCTGCTGCCAAAATCAGAATAATAGCAAATACAACATAAAGTCCTTTGCCTGATTTCTTTTCTTCCGGCTTCTCATCCTTAAAGGTATCCATAACTCCGATACTCATTCTGTCTATGGTATTTCTGTCCCATAACTCCACATTGGATTCCATAGCCTTTTTCTTAGCTGCTGATGAAAAAGAACTGTTAGTAATAAATACCAGTTTATCATAACCGGCACCCTTTACACTATCACATAACGCTGTTATTTTCTTCTCACTTATTGCCTCTATATCATATTGACACTTAAAGCAGATTTTCTTTCCGTCCTTAACCGCTGTAATATCAAAAGGCTTTTCACTGTATTCCTGTATACTTTCATATCCCAATGCTGCAAGAAATTTACACATTACTGGTCTGAATCTGTCTTTTTCTGAAATTAACATATGGAGGTCCTCCGTTCACAATGTTATAATCTTTTCCAACAAAAATAACATTTATACTCTCCACCCATCATAGGTATGCTGTTAGCTGCCCCACAATACTCACATTCTTCAACTCTGTATCCTCTCGGAACCGGTATCCACGATTCATGTCTGAAACCAAGCATTCCCTGCCCCTCAGCAAGTACCGGATGCTTATTATCGTCATATCTTCGGTGACTATATGAACTGTTCTGAGTTAATGATGGCTCATTACATCTATTATTGTCATTACAGTTCTGTGGCTGTACTCTCTGTGGCTGAGGTCTTCTATTCTGTGTCCTCTGCGGAGTAACCTGACTTGGTGCCTTATATTCAGCACTGCTTCCCATATGTACTGCCTTAGGCATAACTCGATCCGAAGCCGGAGCCTGCGGTGTCTGCTTAGGCATGCCCTGATTAACCTGTTGGTTCCGGTTCATTGCTGCCTTTCTTCGCATTTCATTATCCTTACTCTTAGCTGAGGCTACTATCACTATAATAAAAATTATAAATATTATAAATGGCATGGCTCATCCTACCCTTCACATACTTTCTATTGATTATAGCACAATGCCACATTTTCGTACACTTATTTTTTCTTATTCCTTGACTGAATTAGCATTTCAAGGTACTATTTTATTATAACATTTAATAGGACGGATTAATATGGACAACTATACGGTTATTAAACTTCATAAGGGAGATATTCTCTGCGAAAAAGGGGAGGATATCAGCAATTTTTATCTGGTAGAAAGCGGTCGTATTGACGCATACTCACCTTACGGTGTTATTCCTATGGAGACTGATTCCATTGTAGGTTTAGTAGACTGCTATTACGGAATATGCGTGTATAATTACGTTGCGTCGGAAGACACTGTTTTACACAGATATAATTATACCAGTATGTCTGATTTGGCGAAGATTTTTGACAACACTCCTAACTATGGACGCTACATATTGGCAGGCAACCGTTTTATAATGGAGTTAATAAGAATATATCTTTCACATCTCATTAAGACCCGTAAGAAGGACCCGACTTTTGTTCCGGATAACGCCATTAACAGATGGGAGCTTGATAAGTATAACGGAATGAATGCCATTAATACTGACGTGATTCACAACTTTTTCAATTCCAATGTGAGCATATGCGTGGCGGCTCTTGCTGAGATTTCAAGATTTGCCAATATTTTGCACGGGGTATGTCTCCAGATGAGCGATATTCTTGAAATAGATATGGACTATGTTCCTCCTGTAGTTGAAGTCACCCCTGAGATGCCAGATATCCCTTCTGACGATAATTTCAACAACGAGGAGATATGGGAAGAGTTACGCAACTCAATGGGTAAGATTTTTAACTACGCTGAGCTCATGAGAGATGATTCGGATGAATTTATCGCCCTTATGGGTCGTTTTAGAAACAGTAAGGACAAGTTATCTACTGAAGAGAATATGCGTAAGCTGAGGAAATCCATAACCGAGCGTTTTTACAGGCTTTACTACACTGTTTTTTCGAAAGCAGTTATGGACGATAATGTTCCTGTATATGTACAGATGTTCTTGAATTTCGGATATCTTGATGAAACTTTGGCAGGAGAAGCCAATTCGATATATCTATATAAGCTTGCTCACAAGATTGATGGCTTATGTATAAGCGACAATGTGTACACTGTTTTTCACTGGCTTAAGCTTATACTATGGGGTGAGAAGAACCCCAGCCACAATACCTTTGACCAGTCCTATGAGGAATATATCCGCAACGAGATACGAACCGGCAAACTTACCATATCTGAGGATACGGCTTTGCAGGATAACGAACGAAAGGTACGCTTTGAAATAGAGAATCTGTTCCACCACGGACATGTGATTACTAATGGTAAGGTAAGTTCTTTCATCCCAATTTTATTGAAGGAACATATTATAAGACCTTTGGATACATCTTTAATTACCGCTGACGGTATTATGAAGACCATTAACAATATACGAGCGATAGATTTTTCATTATTTTATCGTTCAATGGTATATCAGAATGAGAAGGCAGGGATATCCAAGGAATTTGTGCAGAAAGAGGTTCTTCCTACTATCATACTGACGCCTTGTTCCGGCACTAATGCTGCTTTATGGCAGGATATTGAAGGAAGGCACAGAGATACTCCTGCAAGAATGATTTTCCCTATATTCTGTTCTGAAAACTTAGAGAATCTGACACTTAATGTGTTAGGAAAATATCGCTGGGAGATTTGCAAGAGAATACAGGGTCCTTACTGGAACGTTGTATCGGAGAAATCACTTACATCAGAATTTTACGATTATCTCCTATTTTATAAAAAGAACAGAGACTTATCTGATGCAGTAAAGGACAAATTAAAATCTTCTCTCATTAATTGCCGTAACAATTACTCTGAAGTATTTGCCAGAGATTATGCTTCGTGGATACTTTACGAATCCAAGGGAAGCGGCAAGCTTAACAAGGTTTCAAGAGCCATACTTGCCAAGTACTGTCCGTTCAATCTTCGTATAAGAGAGTCGCTTAAGAATAATCCTATGTTCACTGACGTTATTGCAGGCTATGACAGACACATTGCCACAACCAAGAGACGTATTGGTAATATATGCAAAACATTATCTGCTAACGGAATGGTTATACCAGACGAAATAGATACAACAAGAGCCTACTACGATATGTAGCAGGCTCTTTCCTGTTATTATTTAGCTGTAATATATTCCTTGGCAACAAGTAATTCTGCACTTAATACCGCTCCACCTGCTGCTCCTCTGATTGTATTGTGTGAAAGTCCTACGAACTTCCAGTCAAATACTGAATCTTCTCTTAAACGTCCGAATGATACGCCGAATCCATTCTCATAATCAACATCAAGAGCAACCTGTGGTCTGTTATCCTCTTCAAGATACTGGATGAACTGCTTAGGTGCGCTTGGAAGGTTAAGTTCCTGAGGAAGTCCCTTAAAGTTAACCCATCTGTCAATAATCTCTTCCTTAGTAGGCTTCTTCTCAAAATTAACAAATACAGCAGCTGTATGTCCGTTTAATACAGGCACACGGATACACTGTGTTGTAATTACAGGAAGTGCTGCCTTCTCAATATGACCGTCAACAAGTGTTCCCATTAATCTTAATGGTTCTTGTTCACTCTTCTCTTCTTCTCCTCCAATGTAAGGTATGATGTTACCTTCCATTTCAGGCCATTCCTTAAATGTCTTACCTGCACCTGAAATTGCCTGATATGTTGTTGCAACTACAAGCTTAGGTCCAAATTCCTTAAGTGCAAAAAGAGCAGGTGTGTAGCTCTGGATTGAGCAGTTAGGCTTAACTGCTACGAAACCTCTTGTTGTACCAAGTCTCTTCTTCTGATATTCAATAAGTCCAAGGTGTTCCGGATTAATCTCAGGAACTACCATAGGAACGTCTTCTGTCCAACGATGAGCACTGTTGTTAGATACAACAGGAGTCTCTGTCTTAGCGTAATCTTCTTCTATCTTCTTAATCTCTTCCTTAGTCATGTCAACAGCACTGAATACGAAGTCAACCTTAGATGCTACTTCTTCAACATCTAATACGTTGTATACTACCATCTTCTTAACTGCTTCCGGCATTGGTGTAGTCATCTTCCATCTTCCGCCTACAGCTTCCTCGTATGTCTTACCTGCTGAACGTGGGCTTGCTGCGATAGCAACAACTTCAAACCAAGGATGGTTCTCAAGTAATGCGATAAATCTCTGACCTACCATACCGGTACCACCAAGGATACCAACTCTTAATTTCTTTTCCATTTTCAAATCTCCTAAACTTAATTTTTCTGATATACGGCAAATTCGTAATCTCTTTCTCTTATGCCGTCAATCAAATCATTAAGCATCATCTTGTTAGTAGTAGATGATGCACTTAACTGGTAAATAGCACCTCCGTGAACCTTTGCAAGAGCATTCTGCAAGGCTGTATCAACCTCAGGCTGTGCATTCACGTTCCAGTCGTTGTATGCAAAACTCCAAAATACTGTTCTGTATCCATGGTTCTGCGCCACTGCAAGTGCCTGCTCACTAAAGTAACCCGAAGGTGTACGGAAGAGGTACATTTCGTACCCGTAAGTTTCATAGACGTAATTGTACAACGTATCTAACTCACTTGTCAAACTATTTACAGATAAATTTGGAACATCCACTCCGTTGGCAGTATAGCTTCCAAGTACATGACCCTCATCTATCATCCTCTTTACAAGGTCCGGATTATTCTTCGCATAAGACATTGTTATAAAGAATACTGCCGAAACTTCCTTTTCCTTCAATACATCCAGAATATATGCCGTATTGCCATATTCATATATCTCATTAAAGGTAAGCCATACATAACTGCTTTCAGGATGTATAAAATCAGCCTTATAGTGTCCGTATTTCAGCTCGTAGAATGCCAGGTTAGGTCTTCCTGTCTCCTTATCAAAGGAATTACCTACTCCATAATACACTCCGGTCGGGTCAAATGAGTTAATGTCTTCAATTACAACTCCGGAATTATTATTCATGTATTCAGAATAATCAACTCCATCTCCACTCTCAATAGGCTTATCTCCAGTTTCCACTATGGATACCTTAAATCCCTTTACCGCAGTGTTACCAAAAGAATCCTTGGCAATTATCTCGCAATTATATTCTCCAAGTCCGCTAAACTCCAATGAGCTGAGCATTGTTTTCTTACTGTCAGCAAGAGTCATATCATCCGAAAAACCATATGTATAGTCAGACACATCCGATATTGTATCAATCACATCATCAAGCGTCAGATGTCCTGCATTTTCTATATAGATATTATCCTTCTTAAGAACAACCTCCGGTGCCTTAAGGTCTGCAACTTCTATGTCAAAATAAGTTGTTGTACCTTCATATGTGATACTGCACTCATATGTCCCAAAACGATTAACATCCACTGATGACACATCAAGTGTCATTTTCTCCAATAATTTCTTATTGGCTCTTACATAATCAGCAATATCCGTACTGACTTCCTCGCCTATATTTATTTTAAATTCGTCTTTTTTAAGATTAATATACCGCTCTCTGCAGCCTGTTAAAGGTGCAAGTGCACATAAGGCAAAAATTGCCAAAAAAAGTTTCTTCATACAGAATCACCTCCCGTACCATATCCTTAGTATATCAAAGGCTGTGACTTTCCACAAGTCACAGCCTCATATATAACATAAACCAACATTCTCTGCAATATAAAATTTCAGGAAATTTCTTCCTATAATTCAGGATGCTCCGACATGGTTTTCAGTCGTTTCCATCTGCTATCCACTTCCTGCTGTATACTGTTAAGTACATCAGTGTATTTATCCTCACACAGATGTCTTGTTCTTCCCATCATTTTAAGCCAGTCTGAAACCGGAATCATTTTATTCTTTGCTTCCGGGTCAAAAGACAAAGATGTGATACCTTTTTCTACCTCATACAGTGGAAAATAACAACTGTTTACGGCTGCCGAAATAACCTTTCGCTCTGTATTCGGTCTGTCACCCCAATTAAGAGGACAGGCTGACATACACTTTATATATGCTGTTCCATAGTGTTTTGCGTAGTACTGGGCCTTTGCCGCCTTTTTTATAAAATCATCCGGTTCGCATTCGGCGGCTGTAGCTACATACGGCATACCTGTTGCTGCCATTATACGTGGCATATCCTTATGAAAAAAGGTCTTACCCCACTGCTTCTCTCCAAGATGAGATGTGGCACTTTTGGCTCCCATAGGTGTAGAATAAGACAACTGATATCCGGTATTCATATAACCTCCGTTATCATATTCAAATATAATAACCGGGTCATTTCTGAGAGCAGTACCTATTGCTGAACCCATACCAATGTCCATACCTCCATCACCACTTACCATAATAAAGGTAATATCTCCCTCCGGAAGTTCCCCTCGTTCCTGCATCTTGTGGTACATCTTAGAAAGGCCTGCAAGAGTTGCAGCACCATTTTGAAATAAATTATGCACATAAGAAACCTTGAATGCCGTCTTTGGATAATTGGTAGTAACTACCATACCACAGCCTGTCTGAAATAAGAGAACCACATTACCCTCTATCCCCCTGAGAAGCAAGTTAACATTAACAGGTATGCCACAACCCGGACAAGCTCCGTGACCGGGTGCAAGGCGCTTCGGTCTTGCATTTGTATTGCGAACCGTAGCCCCCATAACCGTAAGCCTTCCATCTTCCTCATTTGTTGTAATGAGAGCAGGTACTTTTTCACCACTAACTGTTTCAAAATATGGTTTTGGGCTATAATCTTTTTCACCTGGATACACCCCTGCATAATCAAAAACAGGAATATCCTCCTTATAACATTCCTCAAATAGTTCTATGGCATCCTCTTCATAAAAATCTCGTCCGCCAAGTCCGTATATACGGCTTATAACTCTTGTTGTTAATCCTTGTTGCTGAAGTGCTGCACGTATTTCTAATGACATATTTCCACCTTGCGCACCATAGCTGTCCTGTCTGTCTGCTATCAGAATTGTCTTTGCCTTTTCACATAAATCTGCAATCTGCCATACCGGAAAAGGCCTTATTACCCCAATAGAAAATACTCCTACTTTTTTCCCTTCACTTCTCAGCTTGTCAACTGCCGATTTTGCAGTAAGATATGCCGAGCCTAACACAAACATAATAATTTCTGCATCATCAGTTTTATAGGATTTTACTGTCTCTAATTTTCTACCCGATATCTGCTCATAATCCAGAAAAATCTGCAGAATTTCTGTGCGTGCTTTTTCCATCGCCTTATGAAGCTGGTATTTATTGTTCATTAAATCCGGCTCATTCATATATGAACCGATTGTGACAGGCTCTTTAGGATTAAGAGAAGTATATTGAGTATTTATAGGCCCGATAAATTCCTGTACTGTTCTATCATCAGAAAACACATAGGAATTTCTTTTTTGATGACTGGTAAAAAAACCATCAAAGGCTACAATAACCGGCAGTCTAAGTCTTTCAGCGATTTTAATGGCACAGATGTTGCAATCATATACCTCCTGGGGCGAATCAGCATACAAAATAATCCATCCCGTGTTGAGGGTGTACATAATATCACTGTGATCTCCTTTTATGGATAAAGGTCCCGATACTGTTCGACATGCAACATTAAGCACCATCGGAAGCCTTGTTCCTGACTGAACCGGCATCTGTTCTATGGCATACAGAAGTCCATTAGCAGATGTAGCATTAATAACCCTGCCTCCGCCTGTAGAAGCCCCATAACATATTCCGGCAGCACTGTGTTCTCCCTCAGCCGGCATTAAAGCTATTGTGTGTTCACCATCCGCCCCCATTTGGTCCAAATATTCAGCAATTTGTGTGGACGGTGTTATTGGATAATATCCCATTATATGATAGTTAATCTGTTTTGCGGCATAAGCAGCAAGCTCATTGCCGCTTTCAAACAATAATTTCTGTTGTTCTTTTCCCATATTACATAAGCCCTCCGTCTACCCGTTTTTCATCCAGATAGGATTCACCCGTCACCCATGGATTAGCACCTGCAGGCTCGAAATCAAGATTGTCCGTAATCAAATCTTTATTTCTCACAAACCATTTTAAATCCGGATGTTCTTTTTCCTTACCTGCCACCAATGCGCCCACAGGACATACATCCACACAGCGTAAGCACCCTTTACAATGATGATAATCAAGTCCCCTGTTCATCATTGCTGCCTTTCCATTGTATTCTCCTTCCGTAAACTGGAATACCATATCAGGGCATGTGGTGTCACACAGTCCGCAGTGAATGCACTTTTCAGGAAGAAACAAAGGTATATATCCTTCTCTTGATGGCGACAAATCATTAGATACCGTACTACCAAAATGGGGATTTATACCACCGATTGGTGCATTTTCATAACCCCATTTACTGCGAATTTCACGATATTCTTTTTCCTCAAAGCGTCCGTCCGGTCGAAAATACTTACTTACTACATTGTTGTAACCTAATTCTATCCCTTTCAAATTGCTTTCAAGCATGGCAGGATACTTTTTCCCCAAAGTATCACTAACCAATTCCTTCACCGCATCTATAGGAATAAAACCGGAAGCTTTTGCTATAGCACCTAGAATCACCATATTTACACGGCTCTTGCTTTGAAGTGCCAGCTCCAGCGCGTTAACACAGCATATATTTCCTGCATATAGCTTAAGTTCTTTACGAATATCCTCCGGCTTCATATCGGTATTAACCACCACTGTACAATTCTCATCCACTCCCGCAGTAACAGGCTGGGTTTTAGAAAGTGCACTATGAAACAATACCAAAAGATTGGGGCGCTCAATAGGACTATTATGCAATATGTCACGCTCAGGCGTACTCCATCTCACATAGGATTTTACAGGTGAACCTTGTTTTTCAGACCCATAGCTTGAAAAAGCCGAGGCTTTAAGATTTAAGTAACCTGCACCTAATTCACCAAGCAGTTTACCGCATAGATTGGCTCCAAGCCCACCAATACTTTCAAGTCGTATTTCATAATTTATCATATTACTCTCCCTAATTTTTTCTGATATTATTTGCAGTTTATGTGCTTATTATGTAAATTTAAAATATTTATAATTTTTCATAATGCTATTTTAAAGTATATCAATATATTCTCCATTCAGAGCTTTGTTCATGCTTCTGACAGCACAGAACTTACCACACATAGAGCAGGTATCGTCGTGCTCAGGCTTACGCTCATCACGTATACGTTTTGCTGTTTCGGGATCAATAGCGCATCTCCACTGTTCTTCCCAATCAAGTTTACGTCTGGCATCCCCCATACGATCGTCAATATCTCTTGCGTGAGGAATCTTCTTAGCAATATCTGCAGCATGCGCTGCAATTTTAGATGCAATAATGCCTTGCTTTACATCGTCTACATTAGGGAGCGCCAGATGCTCTGCAGGCGTAACATAGCAAAGAAATGCTGCACCGCTTGCTGCGGCAATTGCACCACCGATTGCAGAAGTGATATGATCATAGCCGGGAGCAATATCAGTAACAATGGGACCGAGCACATAAAAAGGAGCCCCCATACAGATGGTCTGTTGCATCTTCATATTCGCTTCAATCTGATCCATAGGCATATGCCCCGGACCTTCCACCATTACCTGCACATCCTTTTCCCAAGCACGTTTAGTAAGCTCACCAAGTCGCACAAGTTCCTCAACCTGACACACGTCACTACCATCCGCCAAACAACCGGGACGGCAAGCGTCACCCAACGAAATTGTCACATCATATTCACGGCAGATATCAAGTATCTCATCATAGTACTCATAAAAAGGATTCTCCTGTCCGGTCATACACATCCATGCAAACACAAGAGAACCGCCACGTGAAACAATGTTCATCTTTCTTTTGTGTTTTCTTATCTGCTCTATAGTCTTACGGGTAATGCCACAGTGAAGAGTTACAAAATCCACACCATCTTCTGCGTGAAGTCTTACAACATCAATAAAGTCCTTTGCCGTAAGTGTGGAAAGGTCTCTTTGATAATGGATAACACTATCATATACAGGAACTGTACCAATCATAGCAGGACACTCACTCGTAAGTTTTCTGCGAAAAGGTTGGGTATTTCCGTGGGAGGAAAGATCCATAATAGCTTCTGCCCCCATATTTACCGCCTCCATAACCTTTTCATTTCAACATCATAATCCCTGCAATCACGAGAAACACCCAAATTAACATTGATTTTTGTACGAAGCATGGAGCCTACACCATTTGGTTCAATACAAGTATGTAATTTATTTGCACAAATAACAACCTGTCCCTTGGCAACAAGTTCCCGAATTTCTTCTTCGGTTCTGTATTCTTTTGCAGCGACAGCTTTCATTGCTGGAGTAATAATTCCTTGTCTTGCAGCATCCATTTGCGTTGTGTAATTTCTCATTATTCCTGAATCCTTTCAAAACATATTATTTTTATTAAAAATACAATAAAGACAAATCATAAATGTGTACCATCCGTCAAATTCTATACCGTATCATTCTTAATCAAAAATGACACCTCAGTCAAACCATATCGGTTCAGACTTGGGTGTCATTTAAACAAAGCTACTAACGGGATTCGAACCCGTGGCCTCCGCCTTACCAAGGCGACGCTCTACCTCCTGAGCCATAGTAGCAAATACATATGGTAATGTATCACAAATTATAACTTTTATCAATAATTTTTTGAAATTTTATTCCTTATTCTCTGAATGGCATTATCAATAGCCTTGGCAGATTTTCCAAGTATCTCACCTATGCGGGCATAGCTAAAGCCTTCATCATACAGTTCAAGAACCTGTTTTTCGAACTTGCTAAGATTGTTGCGTATCTCATTTTTGATAAGTTCTGCTCGTTCTCTACTGAGAATAAGTACTTCCGGATTGCTTGCCTCTTTGTCCGCAATTGCCTCAATGCGAGTCACTCCCTTGCCCTTACCGTCTCTATCTTCCATCACTGCTTCAAGAGATACAGAATTATTGAGAGGCTCGTTACTTTTACGATTATACGATGCTACTGCGCTCCTTATATGCCTACCAACGCACAATGTTGCAAATGTCATAAAAACAGCATCTCTGTCCGGTTTATATGCCCTGATTGCCTTGAAAAGCCCAATCATCCCTTCCTGAAGCAAATCTTCATGGTCTGCTCCAATAAGATAATACGATCTGGCACATTTACGAACAAGATTCTTATATTTATCTATAAGAAATTCTGCTGCATTATCATCACCATCCTGATATCTTGCAACAAGTTCTTCATCTGAAAATTTTCTGTACCCCTCCGATACGGTCATAGTATTATTCCATCCTTTGTCTTACAATTTCATAAGCAAGTACGCCTGCTGCAACTGATGCATTTAAAGAATCTATATTTCCATGCATCGGTATTGATGCAACAAAATCGCACTTTTCTTTAACCAGTCTGCTTACACCTTCGCCTTCATTGCCTATTACAAGTCCGATTGGTCCCTTAAGATTAAGTCTGTACATAGTCTCTCCACCCATATCGGCACATACGAACCACAAGCCTTCCTTCTTAAGTTCCTCAATAGTTGTAGCTATGTTAGTTACCTTAGCTACCGGTGTATAATTAAGTGCTCCCGCTGATGTCTTTGCAACCGTAGCGGTAAGTCCCACAGCTCTTCTTTTCGGAATGATTACCCCATGTGCTCCACACAGATTGGCTGTTCTGATTATCGCACCAAGATTATGCGGGTCCTCTATTCCATCAAGAATAAAAATAAATGGTGGTTCACCTTTAGTTCTTGCTGTTTCAAGGATATCCTGCACTTCGGCATATTCATATGCTGCTGCGTTGGCGATAACGCCCTGATGATGTCCTGTTCTTGACATTTTATCAAGTAATTCTTTATCTACATATCTGATAATTGTATCATGCTTCTTGGCTTCTCTGATGATTGTCATCACAGGACCATCTTTGCAACCGTCAAGCACATATAATTTATCAATTGTTTTTCCTGAACGAAATGCTTCTATTACCGCATTTCTTCCTTCAATGGTAAATTCCGTATATCTCATTTTATGACCTTTCGCTGTTAAGGGATTCAATACCTTTTTTGACAAGTTCCATTATTCTGTCAAATTTCTTTTGCAGATACAGATAACCTATAAGTGCTTCAAAACCTGTAGCCCTTCTGTAATCCGATGTGGTAGCATTCTTGGCTTTCGTTGCTGAATGAGCATTTCTGCCTCGCTTATAAGCGGCCTCTTCTTCTTCTGTAAGGCTATCCATTATCGCTTCTGCCATAGCTGACTGGGTTGCTGCTTTTGCAAGATTGCTGGCTCTTTTGTTAAGTTTGTTCACCGGCGCATTACTCTCTGACACTATCATTGTTCTGATAATCAGTTCATACACGCAGTCGCCTATATATGCAAAAGTCAACGGAGAGTATTCCGCAACATTTACCTGTCTAAGGCCGAAGATATTTTCCATAGCTTCAAACATAGAATGCTCCTATCCTTCTATTTCGTATACTGTACCTTCTCTTGTGTCCTTGATTCGGATTCCCTTTGCTGCAAGCTCATCACGAATTGCATCTGCCTTGGCAAAATCCTTTTCCTTCTTGGCATTCTTTCTCTCTTCTATCTTAGCAAGAATATAGCTTTCAAGCTCTGCATCAATGCCGCTTTCCTGTTCGCCCTGCATTCTTGTAAGGTTAAGTGAAAGAACCTCATCAAAGCTTCTGATAAGCTGTAGCTTAGTTGCATCATTATATTCGCTTCTTAACACATCATATATTACTGTAATTGCTGATGATGTATTAATATCGTTAGCAAGCGCATTCTCAAAATCTGCTCTTAAGCGTGCATATCCTTCTTCATTTACCTCTCCGTCCTCTTTAAGCTCTCCGATTTTCTTAACAAGCTTGTTATAGGCTGTAACCATGTTATCAAGTACATCGTATGAAAATTCAAGTGGCTTTCTATAATGTGACTGGAGACAGAAAAATCTGTACACCAATGGATCATAACCCTTTTCCTCAAGTAAAGATACTGTAAGGAATTCGCCGTTAGATTTACTCATCTTACCTGCTTTGTCATTAAGGTGATGTACATGGAACCAGTAGTTACACCATTTATGACCAAGGTATGATTCACTCTGTGCAATTTCGTTAGTATGATGTGGGAAAATATTATCCACTCCACCGCAGTGAATATCCATATATTCTCCAAGATGTTTCATACTGATGCATGAGCATTCTATATGCCATCCAGGATATCCTACGCCCCATGGGCTTTCCCACTTAAGCTCCTGATTATCAAACTTTGACTTAGTAAACCAAAGTACAAAATCTGCCTTGTTCTTCTTATTGGTATCTTCACTTACATCATCACGTACTCCTACCATCAGTTCTTTCTCAGTCTGGCTTGAGAATACATAGTAATCCTGCAACTTAGAAGTATCAAAATATACATTTCCTCCTGCAAAATACGCATACCCTTTTTCAATAAGTGCTTCTACCATATGAATAAATTCTGAAATACAGTTAGTAGCAGGTTCAACTACATCCGGTGTCTTAATGTTAAGTTTGGCACAATCAGCAAAAAAAGCATCTGTATAGAATTTAGCAATTTCCATTACAGTCTTATTCTCTCTCTTAGCACCCTTTAACATCTTGTCATCACCGGTATCAGCATCACTTGTAAGATGTCCAACGTCTGTTATATTCATTACCCTCTTTACATCATATCCTACGTATCTGAGAGTCTTTTCAAGAACATCCTCCATAATATAACTTCTTAAATTTCCGATATGTGCAAAATGGTATACGGTAGGCCCACATGTATACATAGCTACCTTGCCTTCTTCATTCGGCACAAACTGTTCCGTCTTTCTTGTAAGTGTGTTAAATAAAGTAATTTTGTTATCCATCTATTTCTCTCCTATAAGTTCAGTTAACTTGGCAACTGCTTCTTTAAGTGCATTAATTTCATTATATACAGGGTCAGGTAAATGTATCTGATCAAGGTCAGTATTAGGAAGTCTGACATCATCACATTTAACAACTCTTCCGGGAATACCTACTACCGTTGAGTTAGGCGGAACCTCATTAAGAACAACCGAACCGGCACCTATCTTAGAACCCGACCCGATTGTAAATGAACCAAGTATCTTGGCACCTGTACTTATCATAACGTTATCCTCAATTGTAGGATGTCTCTTTCCCTGTTCCTTACCTGTTCCTCCAAGTGTCACACCCTGATAAATCGTTACATTATCTCCGATTATTGTTGTCTCACCGATTACAACTCCATGTCCATGGTCAATAAACAGACCTTTACCAATCTGTGCACCCGGATGAATCTCAATACCGGTACGTCTGGCTGTACGCTGAGAAATCTTACGTGCCTTACAATATTTACCTGCAAGATAATATTTATGCGCTTTACGGTATTTCCATATTGCCCAAAAGCTTGGATATAAAAATACTTCCAAATCCGATTTCATTGCAGGGTCTCTATCTTTAATTAAAGCTATAGATTCTTTCACATAGTCTCTGAATCTCATACGACACCAACCTTGTTATTAATTCTTAGAGCATCCGCTACAGCCTCCACAGCCCTGCTCATAACTTATCATATTCTTAGCAGAGATTAAAAGTGCAACTGATGTTGCTGCTATTCCTTCTTCTGCACCGGTAAATCCAAGTCCTTCCTCTGTAGTAGCCTTAACATTAACCTGAGTTACATCTATCAAAAGTGCCTTGGCAATATTCTCACGCATAGTCTGAATATAAGGTGCCATCTTAGGTTTCTGAGCAATGATAGTACAGTCTATATTCTCAATAACATAATTGTTCTCTTCCAAAAGTTCACCTACTTTTTCCAAAAGAAGAACACTTGATATTCCCTTATATCGTTCATCACTGTCAGGAAAATGCTTTCCTATGTCACCAAGTGCTGCCGCTCCCAATAGTGCATCCATTACTGCATGCAAAAGCACGTCCGCATCCGAATGACCCAAAAGCCCCTTATCATGAGGAATCTCAACCCCTCCGATTATAAGCTTTCTTCCCTCCACAAGTCTGTGAACATCATATCCTGAACCAATTCGCATAACTTCACCTCAATATTTCCTATAGAATGAAAAAGCCCTTGATTAACATCAAGGGCTTATTGCAAGTAGCGGAGAAGGGAGTCGAACCCCTGACACCATGGGTATGAACCATGTGCTCTAGCCAACTGAGCTACTCCGCCATATGATGATAAGTGATTAAAGTGGGACCTACAGGGCTCGAACCTGTGACCCTCTGCTTGTAAGGCAGATGCTCTCCCAGCTGAGCTAAGATCCCATGGGAAAGATTGGAACACAATCTTAAAAGTTAGAAAATAAATTTCTAAGAATAGCGAGAGGGGGATTCGAACCCTCGACACCACGGGTATGAACCGTGTGCTCTAGCCAACTGAGCTATCTCGCCATGTGATATGTTGCCCTCGCAACTTACTTGGTCAGTATATATCACAATTTTACAAAAGTCAAGAACTTTTTTGAAAAAATATAAAATTCTTACAATTTAGGTAGCTGTTCAGCCATGCGAAAGAGAATCAAAATTTCGCATGGGAGCTTGCTCACAATGCGAATATTTTGTATTCTCTTTCATATGGCGTTTAGACAAAAGTCACAGACAAAAGCAATTTATTGCGTATGACAGCTTGCTGGCATGTCTGTGACTTACATGGCTGAATAGTTACCAATTAGGATGGTCTATTTACATTGGTGTTTCTTAATTAAAAGTAGCAACATAGGCGCAAAGGCAGCTATCAGAGAAAGTACCAAAAACCATCCACTCAAATTTCGACAAGTCGCACCACAAAAAATAATATATGCCAGGCAACACTGAGAAAGAAAACCAAGATATATGACGAGTGGATATTCAACCTCCATTTGACGCTTTTCTTTTTCTCTGGCGAATTTGGAGTTCGCTTCCTCTTTTAAGTTTTTTGTAGCAAGACTTATTAATATAAGAAGAAATAAGACAATGAAAAAAAGCGGAAGTAATCCGTATTTGCTTTGGTAACTGTCGGCAATGCCAGAGAGACCATAATGTGCAGGAATAATATCGGGTATCTGATTCCAACACAACAGTGGTAAAAGAATCGATAGAATACCAATCATATATGTAATTGGCTGTAAAATGTCACATATAAATAATATCTTTTTCATCGTGTATTCCTCACTTTTTTTATATTTGTGTTAGTTCATAATAGCGAAACCATAATCCGTGAATTTGGTTATTGTGAAAAATATATTGGATTCTAAGGCCAGCATGTTCGTATCGCAAATAATAAAAAATGACATTAGGGTTTTGAGAAGCTAGTTCTGTTTTTTCAATTGCAGTAAAATTGCCTAGTGGAATTAGGGTATCGGTATAAACCTGTTTATAAGCATCCAATGGCAAGTAGTTTTTTAGTTTGTCGCTGAAATGTACATATAAGGCATCGTGATTTCCATAAATGATGCTATCGGTACATTTTTTTGCGATAGAGTAACAGTCAGAAGTATTGGATGGTAAGTGATGATTCCAATTGTAATCAAAAATATTTTTGTTGTCTTCTAAAAGTATCAAGGCTTCATTGAGCAAATGAATTTCTTTGCGTTTGGCTTGAATGGATGCATATATTTCCATACGTTTGGAAAGAATGGCATCTTTCAAATCGCAATGCTCTTGTTGCAATTGAGTGATAGACTTAATGGATAAACCTAAAGTTCTTAAAACTAAAACATTTCGAATGTGATTCAATTGTTCTGGTGTATATTGACGGCGGGTGGAAGTTCCAATTGTGGTGCTTGTGATGAGTCTTTTTTCTTCATAAAAACGAAGCGTTCGGGATGTGATTCCGAGTAATTGGCAAACTTCTGTTATATCGTAGAGTTTTGAAGTAGTCATAAGCGTTCTCCTTATCTGTTGGTTCTATTATAAGGCTTTACGTTGCGTCAATGTCAAGAACAAAAAGTACACGGTTGAATAAAATAGTAAATTAGGTTATGATAATAACAGTTAAGAAAATAATTTGTTCGTGAGAAAAGGAG
>JAZQKW010000157.1:0-11648 GCA_045542375.1 Butyrivibrio sp. | reverse complement strand
GTTCTCCATAATTTGTATTTTTATAATCATCTTATGGAAGATATCAGAGGTGCTATTGAAGAAGGAAGATATAGCGAATTTAAGAAACATACTTTAGAAAGTTTACAAGGAGGCAATTAGAAATGGTTTTAGCATCAGGTGGAGCAGGCGGAATTTTGATGATTGTTGCATACATCGCATTTTTCGTATTGATTATGTATTTTGTAGCAATCAGACCACAGAAGAAGCAGCAGAAGCAGCAGCAGGAAATGCTCAGCTCAATGGAGAAGGGCGACAGCGTGCTTACAAGCAGCGGTTTCTACGGTGTTGTAATTGATATTACAGATGATTCAGTTATCGTAGAATTCGGAAGCAATAAGAACTGTAGAATTCCAATGCAGAAGTCAGCTATCGTACAGATAGAGAAAGCGGAAGCATAATTAAGGCCGGCAATAGGGTTACCTGTTGCCGGTTTTTTATAATGTATAAAATACATCAATAAAATTGATTAAAACAACACACTTGTATTTTGTGCTGTAATACGTTAAAATTATGCTTTAAAGACATTATGATTATGAGGTATACAGATATGAAGAATTACAATGTAACAGTTATTCCGGGAGATGGAATTGGACCGGAGATAGTTGCAGAGGCCGTTAAGGTTCTTGATGCAGCAGGTGTGAAGTATGGATATTCACTTAATTATACTAAGATTCTTATGGGCGGATGCTCTATAGATGAATATGGAGTTCCTCTTACGGATGAAGCTGTGGCAATAGCTAAGTCAGGAGACGCAGTTTTACTTGGTGCAGTAGGTGGCAATGTTGGAAACTCAAGATGGTATGATGTGGCACCTGAATTAAGACCTGAAGCAGGACTTCTTAAGATTCGTAAGGAACTTGAACTTTTTGTTAATATGAGACCTGCTTATCTGTATGATGAATTAAAGGATGCATGTCCGTTAAAGAGTGAAATTATCGGTGATGGTTTCGATATGGTTATTATGAGAGAGCTTACCGGTGGACTTTATTTTGGTGAGAGACATACAGAAGAGATAGACGGTGTGCTTACTGCTGTTGATACTCTTACATATAACGAGAATGAGATTAGAAGAATTGCGATTAAGGCATTTGAAATTGCAATGAAGAGACGCAAGATTGTTACCAGCGTAGATAAAGCTAATGTTCTTGATTCTTCAAGATTATGGAGAAAGATTGTTAAGGAGGTTGCGGCAGATTATCCTGAGGTAACATATACAGATATGCTTGTTGATAACTGTGCAATGCAGCTTGTTATGAATCCTGGACAGTTTGATGTTATTCTTACAGAGAATATGTTTGGTGATATTTTGTCAGATGAAGCAAGTATGATTACAGGTTCAATCGGAATGCTTTCAAGTGCAAGTCTTGGTAAGACTAAGTTAGGCCTTTATGAGCCATCACATGGTTCAGCACCTGATATTGCAGGTAAGAATGTTGCCAATCCGATTGCTACAATACTTTCTGCTGCAATGATGCTAAGATACTCATTTGATCTTGATGAGGCTGCAGATGCAACCGAGGCTGCAGTGGAGAAGGTTCTGAAAGAGGGCTACAGAACAACAGATATTATGTCAGATGGAATGACACTTGTTGGAACTAAGGAAATGGGCGATTTAATCGCAGAGAGAATATAGGAGGACGTTATGAAAAGTGATTCAGTAAAGAGTGGAGTTGCTACAGCACCACAGAGATCGTTATTTAATGCATTAGGATTTACTAAGGAAGAATTAGCTAAGCCATTGGTAGGAATTGTAAGCTCATTTAATGAGATTGTTCCAGGCCATATGAATCTTGATAAAATAGTAGAAGCTGTTAAGCTTGGAGTTGCAATGGCAGGCGGTACACCTGTAGTTGTTCCTGCAATTGCCGTATGTGACGGTATTGCCATGGGACATGTAGGAATGAAGTATTCCCTTGTTACAAGAGATTTGATTGCAGATTCAACAGAATGTCTTGCAACAGCACATGCTTTTGATGCGCTTGTAATGGTACCTAACTGTGATAAGAATGTACCGGGACTTTTAATGGCAGCAGCAAGAGTTAATGTTCCTACTGTCTTTGTAAGTGGAGGACCAATGCTTGCAGGTCATGTAAAGGGATGCAAGACAAGTCTTTCAAGTATGTTTGAGGCTGTTGGTGCTTACACAGCAGGTAAGATGACAGAAGAAGAATTTAATGAATACGAGAATAAAGCATGTCCTACATGCGGTTCATGCTCAGGTATGTACACAGCTAACAGTATGAACTGTCTTACAGAAGCAATCGGTATGGGACTTCAGGGCAATGGTACAATTCCTGCTGTATATTCTGACAGAATCAAGCTTGCTAAGCATGCAGGTATGAAGGTTATGGAATTACTTGAAAAGAACATCAGACCGCTTGACATTATGACAGAGAAAGCTTTTATGAATGCTTTAACAGTTGATATGGCACTTGGATGCTCTACTAATACAATGCTTCATCTTCCTGCAATTGCAAGAGAGGCAGGAGTAGACCTTAATCTTGATATTGCTAATGAAATCAGTGCAAGAACACCTAATCTGTGTCATCTTCCACCTGCAGGTCATCATTATATGGAAGAACTTAATGAGGCCGGTGGAATATATGCAGTAATGAATGAACTTAATAAGAAGAATCTTTTGTATACAGACCTTATTACAGCTACAGGTAAGACAGTTGGAGAGAATATTGAGGGCTGCATTAACAGAAATCCTGAGATTATCAGACCACTTGAGAATCCATACAGCGAAACAGGAGGAATTGCAGTACTTCGTGGTAATATTGCACCGGATTCATGTGTTGTTAAGCGTTCAGCAGTAGTTGCTGAGATGTTAGTACATGAAGGTCCTGCAAGAGTATTTGATTGTGAAGAAGATGCAATCGCAGCTATTAAGGGTGGAAAGATTGTAGCCGGAGATGTGGTTGTAATCAGATATGAAGGCCCTAAGGGTGGCCCTGGTATGAGAGAAATGCTTAATCCTACATCTGCAATAGCAGGAATGGGACTTGGCTCAACAGTAGCACTTATTACAGACGGACGTTTCTCAGGCGCATCAAGAGGTGCATCAATCGGTCATGTATCGCCTGAAGCAGCAGTAGGCGGACCTATTGCTCTTATTGAAGAAGGAGATATTATTAAGATTGATATTCCTGCTAACACAATCAACGTTGATGTAAGCGATGAAGTGCTTGCAGAAAGAAAAGCGAAATGGCAGCCAAGAGAACCAAGGGTAACCACAGGATACCTTGCAAGATACGCTAAGATGGTAACATCAGCAGATAAGGGTGCCGTATTAGAGATAAAATAATCAGAACATGGAGATAGATTTATGCAGTTAAATGGATCACAGATTTTAATTGAATGTCTTAAAGAACAGGGTGTTGATACAGTTTTCGGATATCCGGGAGGAGCGATTCTTAACGTATATGACGAACTTTATAAGCATTCTGATGAAATTACACATATTCTTACATCACATGAGCAGGGTGCATCACATGCTGCTGACGGATATGCAAGAGCAACCGGTAAGGTAGGTGTATGCTTTGCTACATCAGGACCGGGAGCAACTAATCTTGTAACAGGAATTGCTACTGCATATATGGATTCAATTCCGGTTGTAGCAATTACATGTAATGTAGGCGTGCCTCTTCTTGGAAAAGACAGCTTTCAGGAAATTGATATTGTAGGAGTTACACTTCCTATCACCAAGCATAATTACATTGTAAAAGATGTCAATAAGCTTGCAGATACAATCAGAGAAGCCTTCAGAATAGCAAAAGAAGGACGTCCGGGACCGGTACTTATTGATATCCCTAAGGATGTTACTGCTAAGATGGCAGAATATGAATATAAGGCACCTGCAGTTGTGAACAAGCAGAAGAATCCAATTTCAGCAGAAGATGTTGATACCGTTGTTAAGATGATTGAGGAAGCTAAGAAGCCATTTGTTTTTGTTGGTGGTGGTGCAATCGCATCAGGTAATACAGAGACACTTGCTGAATTTGTACGTAAGGTTGATGCTCCTGTAACAGACTCACTTATGGGTAAGGGTGCATATGACGGAAGTAAGGACAATTATACAGGGATGCTTGGAATGCATGGAACCAAGACTTCTAACTTTGGAGTAATGGAATGTGACCTTCTCATCGTAGTTGGTGCAAGATTTTCAGACCGAGTTACAGGAGATACCAAGAGATTTGCGCCTAATGCCAGAATTATTCAGTTTGATATTGACCCTGCAGAAATTAACAAGAACGTTAAGGTTGATGCAGCAGTAATCGGTGACATAAGTTCAGTATTATCAGCAATTAATGCCAAACTCAAGGATTGCAGTCACCCTGAATGGATGCAGCATATAAAGGATATGAAAGAACAATATCCGCTTAAATATAATGAAGATATTCTTACAGGACCATATGTAATTGAAAAGACCTATGAAATTACAGAAGGTAACGCGCTTATTACTACTGAGGTTGGACAGCACCAGATGTGGGCTGCACAGTACTATAAGTACAAAGAACCAAGAACCTTCCTTTCATCAGGTGGACTTGGAACCATGGGTTATGGACTTGGTGCAAGTATCGGTGCCAAGATGGGACGTAAGGACAAAACAGTTATTAATATTGCAGGTGACGGATGCTTCAGAATGAACATGAACGAAATCGCAACTGCAACAAGATATAACATTCCTATTATTGAGATTGTAATTAACAATCACGTTCTTGGAATGGTAAGACAGTGGCAGACATTGTTCTATGGTCAGAGATATTCTTTTACCGTACTTGATGATCAGGTGGATTTTGTTAAATTAGCAGAGGCAATGGGAGCAAAGGCTTTCAGAGTAACTAAGAAGGAAGAATTTGAACCGGCACTTAGAGAAGCTATTGCACTCAACATTCCATGCGTAATCGACTGTCAGATTGAAAAGGACGATAAAGTATTGCCAATGGTATCACCTGGTGCATCCCTTGCAGATACTTTTGATGATATTCAGTAATGACAGTAAGAAAAGCATTGATAGAAGATATTCCTTCTGTTTTAAATCTTTTGAGTCAGGTACTTATGGTACACCATAATGGAAGACCGGATATATTTAAACCGGATGTAACCAAATACACGGAGTCTGAATTAAGAGATATTATTGAGAATCCGTTAACACCGGTTTTTGTAGCAGACAATCAGGGTGTGGTTGTGGGATATGCTTTTTGCCAGATTCAAAAGAAAGAGAATGATAACATACTTACGGATATCAAAACCTTATACATTGATGATTTGTGTGTTGATGAAGCCTGCAGAGGACAGTCGATAGGTAGAGAATTATATGATTATGTGAAAGAATACGCAATATCAGAAGAATGTTACAATGTAACGTTAAATGTATGGGCATGTAATGAATCAGCCATGAGGTTTTATGAGAAATGTGGATTGATTCCGCAAAAATATGGTATGGAAGTAATATTAAAATAAAAAAGTAGGTCATATTTCGTATTGACTGAATATACTTTTTTATGTAAAATATATGAATATTGTTTTAACATTAAGGAGGAACACGAAAGTGGGACGTATTTACAACTTTTCGGCAGGTCCGGCTGTATTACCGGAAGAAGTATTAAGAGAGACAGCAGATGAGATGCTTGACTATAGAGGATCTGGAATGTCTGTAATGGAGATGAGCCACAGATCTAAGGTATACGATAACATCATTAAAGAGGCTGAAGCTGATTTAAGAGAACTTATGAATATCCCTGACAACTATAAGGTACTTTTCCTTCAGGGTGGAGCATCACAGCAGTTTGCAATGATTCCTATGAATCTTATGAAGAATAAGAAAGCAGGATACATTGTAACAGGTCAGTGGGCTAAGAAGGCATATCAGGAAGCTAAGATGTATGGCGAAGCAATTGAACTTGCATCATCAGCAGATAAGACATTCTCATATATACCTGACTGTTCAGACCTTGATATTCCGGAAGATGTTGATTATGTATACATTTGTGAGAATAATACAATTTATGGTACTAAGTTCAAGGAGCTTCCTAATACTAAGGGACATATCCTTGTAGCAGACGTATCGTCATGTTTCCTTTCTGAACCTGTAGATGTATCTAAGTATGGTGTAATCTACGGCGGTGTTCAGAAGAACATTGGACCTGCAGGTGTAGTTATTGTTATTATCAGAGAAGACCTTATTACAGAGGATGTACTTCCTGGAACACCTACAATGCTCAGATATAAGATTCATTCAGACAATGATTCATTATATAACACACCTCCAGCATACGGAATTTATGTATGTGGTAAGGTATTTAAGTGGATTAAGAAGATGGGCGGACTTCAGGCAATGAAGGAGCACAACGAGAAGAAGGCTGCAATCCTTTATGATTTCCTTGATCAGAGCAAGTTATTCAAGGGAACTGTTGTTAAGGAAGACCGTTCTTTAATGAACGTTCCTTTTGTAACAGGTAATGAAGAACTTGATGCTAAGTTTGTTAAGGAAGCTAAGGAAGCCGGACTTGAGAACCTTAAGGGACATCGTTCAGTTGGTGGTATGAGAGCAAGTATCTACAACGCAATGCCAATCGAAGGTGTACAGAAATTAGTAGATTTCATGAAGAAATTCGAAGAAGAAAATATGTAATTATTACGGCCCGGGGGATACTCCGGGCAGTATTTTAAGGAGACAGAAATATGTTTAAGTATAATTGTTTAAATCCAATTTCAGAGGTTGGTCTTACTAACTTTACTGAAGAATATGTTGCAACAGATAATATTAATGAAGCAGATGCTGTTCTTGTAAGAAGTGCAGCTATGCATGATATGGAATTCTCTGAGAACCTTCTTGCAGTTGCAAGAGCAGGTGCAGGTGTTAACAATATTCCACTTGATAAATGTGCTGAGCAGGGTATTGTTGTATTCAATACACCGGGTGCTAACGCTAACGGTGTTAAGGAACTTGTTATTTCAGCTATGATTCTTGCATCAAGAGATATCATTGGCGGTAACGCATGGGTTAACGAGAATAAGGATGATGAGAATATCTCTAAGACAATGGAGAAGGCTAAGTCTAAGTTCGCAGGAAAAGAAATCAGCGGCAAGAAGCTTGGTGTAATCGGTCTTGGAGCAATTGGTGTACTTGTAGCTAACGCAGCAGTTGGACTTGGTATGGAAGTAATCGGATGTGATCCATTCCTTTCAGTACAGAACGCTCTTAATCTTTCAAGAAAAGTTCATCTTGTAAAGGAAAGAGAAGATGTATTTAAGAACTGTGACTATATTACAGTTCATGTACCACTTCTTGATGATACAAGAGAAATGATTAACAAGGATACAATCGCTATGATGAAGGATGGCGTAGTAATCCTCAACTTCGCAAGAGATTTACTTGTTAATGAAGATGATGTACTTGCAGCACTTGACAGCGGTAAGATGGCAAAATATGCTACAGACTTCCCAACAGTTAAGGTTGCTAACCACAAGGGATGTATTGCGTTCCCTCACCTTGGTGCATCAACAATTGAATCAGAAGATAACTGTGCTATTATGGCAGCTAAGGAAATTATGGATTACCTTGAAAATGGTAATATCAGAAACTCAGTTAATTTCCCTGCATGTGATATGGGTGTATGTACTCAGGCAGGAAGAATTGCAGTTCTTCATAAGAATGTACCTAACATCATCAGCGGTTTAACAACTGTATTTGGTGAGAAGAAAATCAATATCGACAAGATGATGAACCAGAGCAGAGGAGAATATGCTTATTCACTTCTTGATATCGATTGTGCTAATGCAAAAGAAATTGCCGATGAGATTTCTAAGAAAGATGGAATTCTTAAGGTAAGAGTTATTAAATAAAAGGAGATAAAATGGCGGACATAAAACCCTTTCAATGTATCAGACCTGCAGTAGAGGTGGCTGATAAGGTGGCTGCATTGCCATATGATGTATATAGCAGAAAAGAAGCTTGTGAGGAAGTAGAAGGCAAACCTCTTTCATTCCTTAACATTGACAGAGCAGAGACGCAGTTTGATGCTTCTGTGGACACATATGCTGACTGCGTATATGACAAAGCAAGAGAATTATTGGATAAGGCGATTGCCGATGGTGTTTTCGTAACAGATACCGATAAGGCGTATTATATCTATGAATTAACGATGGATGGACGTTCTCAGACCGGTATTGTTGCCTGTGCATCAATTGACGATTATCTGAATAACAGAATTAAGAAGCATGAGAAGACAAGAGCGGACAAAGAACTTGACCGTATCAATCATGTTGACCGCACAAGTGCTCAGACAGGACCTATTTTCCTTGCATACAGAGCTAATGAGGTGATTAATTCCGTAGTATCCAAGGCAAAAGAAAATGCAGCACTTTATGATTTTACATCTGACGATGGAATATCCCATAAGGTATGGAAGATAGCAGACATCGCAGACGTTACGGCAATTAATGATGCATTTGAATCAATTAATTCAATATACATAGCAGACGGACATCACAGAGCGGCTTCTGCCGTAAAGGTTGGTCTTAAGAGAAGAGAAACACATCCTGATTATACAGGAGAAGAGGAATTTAACTATTTCCTTTCTGTTCTTTTCCCGGATGAAGAATTAATGATTATGCCGTATAATAGAGTTGTTAAGGATCTTAACGGGTTAACAACGGAAGAGTTCTTAGATAGCCTTTCTAAGTATTTTACGGTTGAAGAAATGGGTAAGAAAGCCTTTTATCCAGAATCTAAGGGTTCTTATGGAATGCTTATAGACGACGAATGGTATTTGCTCTCGGCAAAAGAGACCATCATGTCAGAAGACCCTGTTGACGGACTTGATGTTGCAATACTTCAGGATTACCTTCTTACACCAATACTTGGTATCGGTGATCCGAGAGTTGATAAGAGAATAGCTTTTATCGGTGGCATCAGAGGTCTTTCAGAACTTGAGAAACGTGTTAACGAAGATATGAAAATTGCATTTTCAATGTATCCTACATCTATAGCAGAGCTTTTTGATGTAGCAGATGCAGATATGTTAATGCCACCTAAGTCTACATGGTTTGAACCAAAGCTTAGAAGTGGACTTTTCATACACAGAATAGAAGAGTAAGAGGTTGAGATTATGGGAGATTCACCTAAGAAAAGTACTAATCCGCTTATCCTGTTTTTGGTTGGCGTTGTAATGTTTGGAGTTGGAGCATTTCTCTTCTCCAAGAATGTAACCGTTACCAATACATGGGGTATGTGGTATATTGGTGGGGCACGTATTAACGGCGGACTTGTCGTGTTACCTATGATTATAGGTGTTGTATGGTGGTTCATATCGCCAAAATCAATTCCTGCTAAGATTCTTACAGGACTTGGCTTTGTATTTATAGTTGTATCAGTAATTATGAGCACACGACTTGTAATGAAGAATCTTGACTTATATGAGTATATTCTTATACTTGTTCTTATGGCTGGCGGAGCAGGTCTTGTACTTAAGACACTGTTTGGCAACAATAAGGATGATAAGAAGGAATAAATGTTAAAGTGAGGAACCGGCACCCTTGGGGGTGCCGATTTTTTGTGTTCTCTTGGTCAAAACATAGCAAATTATCCACTGAGAGTAGAAGTTGCGTTTAATATGCTGAGTATTTTGGGTAAAATATATATAAAAACCCGGAGGAAATAATAGCATGGATATTTCAGAATTTCAGTCATATCTTCAGTCAGAAGAGAAAAGTTCCAACACAATAGAAAAATATATACGGGACGTACGCAAATTTAATGAATATGTAGGTACAAGAGAATTATCCAAAGACATAGTAATAGCATATAAAAAAGAACTTATAGATAATAATTATGCTGTTAGAAGTATTAATTCAATGCTTGCTTCCATAAATGCATATTTGCGATATGTGGACAGAACTGATTGCATCGTAAAATCTCTGCGTATTCAGCGGCAGACATACTGTGCGGAGGAAAAAGAGCTTGCCAAAACGGAATATATACGTCTTATTAATACAGCTAATAAGCAGGGAAATTATCGCCTGAAACTAATATTGGAAACAATAGGTGCAACCGGGATACGAGTGAGTGAACTACAATATATAACGATTGAGGCAGTCAAAAAAGGAGAAGCGCTCATCTCACTAAAAGGGAAGATACGATATATATTTATAGTAAAAGAGTTGAGAAAAAGACTGTTAGAATATGCTAGGAAAAATAGGATTGAAAAAGGAATTTTATTCATATCAAGAAACGGTTCACCGCTTAATCGCACTAATATCTGGCGTGAAATGAAGAAATTGTGTAATGAAGCCGGCGTTAATGAGAGAAAAGTATATCCACATAACCTAAGACATCTGTTTGCAAGAACTTTTTACAACGTAGAAAAAGATATAGTAAAGCTTGCTGATATACTGGGGCATAGCAGCATTGATACAACAAGAATCTATACAATTACGTCGGGATATGAGCATAGAAGGCGTATGGAAAAATTGAGACTGATAATATAAAAACCACCGAGAAATGGTGGCGAAACATAATCTGTATTATGTTGTATTAATGAATTTTGTATAAATACTTCAGTTAAAGATTATAGCATAAATTACATATGTAAACAATATTTTTTTGTGGCGAAGATGTATAAGAAAAAGGGAATTTATAAACTAGTGCATTACAATTAAGCCTTTTTGAAGTTGGGAAACCAAAAGGCTTTATTTTTGTGCAATTTTTTCTGTTCTTATTAATGGTGGGTATGAGTTTTTACAACATAATACAGATTATGTTGAGAAGAAGGAGGACATATGAAAAAAATATTATGTTTTGTGCTTGTATGCATGTGCACAATTGGTTTGATGGGATGTGGTAAAGGTAATAAGGTGGACAAAAAGGTAGGCAAAGATGGTTCTGTATATGCGTCCACAAGAGTTGAAGGAGACCATGTTATTTGTAAATGTTATGCTCCATATACTACAGAGGAGAAGTTTTATAGCGCTACTAATCATAAAATATGGGAAACATATAGAGAAGATGTGGATTCTGTAAAAATAGGTGGAAAATATATAGAATCGGTATCTGATCATTATACAGTATATGAGCCATTTGACATTCCATCATTGGAATGGATAACTTTTGAGTTTACAGCAGTAAAAGAGGATGAGTGGGATTCGTTTAGAAGTAAATATGAATTATATGATGCGAGTAAGGTTGGACATGATGGATGCAAAGGTGGGTCGTTGACATTATATTCTGTTAGAGGTTGTTATAGTATCTATTTTAGGAGCTTATATATTGATGAAAAGTTTATTTCAAGATGTTTTAGCGATACTACCGTAGATAGAATAGGACTTGGAGTAATCGCTGAATTTAAGGAGGGAACCTCAGAAGAGGATGCATTAGAGGCTATGAGAAAAATAGGTAGTTATATTGAAGATTTTGATAGAAATTCTGATGCTAATTCTGATAAATAAATACAATATGATACAAATTTGAAAGGGTACGTCGATCATGAAGAAAAAAATTTTAGGTTTTATAATATCTCTTGCTTTGCTTGCTTGTATGGCAGGATGCGGAAGTAGCAAAGCTGAAAAGGATGAAAAACGTGATTATAAAGTTGGAGATTATCTGACATATGGTTCATATGAAC
>JAZQKW010000156.1:0-3698 GCA_045542375.1 Butyrivibrio sp. | reverse complement strand
GGAATTAAGAGATATCATCAGGTATCTACAGATGAGGTATATGGAGATCTTCCACTTGACAGACCTGACCTCTTCTTTACAGAAGAG
This sequence comes from Butyrivibrio sp., assembly GCA_045542375.1. Lineage (GTDB taxonomy): Bacteria > Bacillota > Clostridia > Lachnospirales > Lachnospiraceae > Eshraghiella. Next base: position 3,611 of record JAZQKW010000156.1, on the reverse strand, counting down.
ACACCAATTCATACAAGTAGTCCTTACAGCTCATCTAAGGCAGCGGCAGATCTTTTGGTGCTTGCTTACCACAGAACTTACGGACTTCCTGTATCAATCAGCCGTTGCTCTAATAACTACGGCCCATATCACTTCCCTGAGAAGTTGATTCCACTCATGATTGCTAACGCTCTTAATGACAAGCCACTTCCGGTATACGGAGAAGGACTTAATGTGCGTGACTGGTTATATGTAGAAGACCACTGTAAGGCAATTGACCTTATTATCCATAAGGGAAGAGTTGGTGAAGTATACAATATCGGTGGACACAATGAAATGAAGAACATCGATATCGTTAAGATTATCTGTAAGGAGCTTAATAAGCCTGAGAGCTTAATCACATATGTAACAGACAGAAAGGGACACGATATGCGTTACGCAATCGACCCAACTAAGATTCATAATGAACTTGGTTGGTTACCTGAGACTATGTTTGCAGACGGTATCAAGAAGACTATTCAGTGGTATCTTGATAACAAGGAATGGTGGGAGACTATCATTTCAGGAGAATATCAGAATTATTACGAGAAAATGTATAGTAACAGATAATAGGAGTCTATATGAAAGTATTAGTAACCGGCGTAGGCGGACAGCTTGGCTATGACGTAATGAATGAACTTGCAAAGAGAGGACACACAGGCATTGGAAGTGATATTTTGCCTGAAGTGACCAATCTTGATATGGAATATGTACAGATGGATATTACAGATGCGGATTCTGTTAACGAGATTGTTGACAGAGTAGCACCTGATGCTGTAATTCACTGTGCTGCCTGGACTGCAGTTGATGCTGCAGAAGATGAAGAGAACATTGAGAAGGTTCGTGCAATCAATGCAATGGGCACTGACAACATTGCCAAAGCGTGTAAGCGTGCAGGTGCTAAGATGATGTATATCAGTACTGATTATGTATTTGACGGACAGGGTGAGACACCTTGGGACCCGGATTGTAAGGACTATGCACCTCTTAGTGTATATGGACAGACTAAGCTTGAAGGCGAGCAGGCAGTATCAGGTACACTTGATAAGTATTTTATCGTGAGAATTGCGTGGGTATTTGGTGTTAATGGCAAGAATTTCATTAAGACAATGCTTAATGTGGGCAAAAAATATGACACTGTAAGAGTTGTAAGCGACCAGATTGGAACACCGACCTACACTTACGACCTTGCAAGACTTCTTGCGGATATGATTGAATCTGATAAATACGGATATTATCATGCGACTAATGAAGGTGGATATATAAGCTGGTACGATTTTACCTGCGAGATATTTAAGCAGGCAGGCTATGATACAACAGTTGTTCCTGTAACAACAGAGGAATATGGACTTTCCAAAGCTGCAAGACCATACAACAGCAGACTTGAGAAGAAGAAATTAGTGGAGAATGGTTTTGAACCACTTCCTACATGGCAGGACGCACTTAATAGATATTTGAAAGAGATTGAGTATTAAATAGAAATAAATATACGATTAATAATTAAAAGGTGAAAGATGAAGTCTAAGTATAAAATTGCAATTGCAGGAACAGGATATGTTGGATTGTCATTAGCGGTATTGTTGGCACAAAATAATGAGGTATATGCAGTTGATATTGTTCCTGAAAAGGTAGATATGATCAATAATAAAATATCACCAATACAAGATGATTATATTGAGGAGTTTCTTGAAACAAAAGAACTGAATTTGATTGCAACAACCGATTCTGAATATGCTTATTCAAATGCGGACTTTGTTATTATTGCAACTCCAACAAATTATGATTCTGAGAAAAATTATTTTGATACATCGGCAGTAGAAAAAGTAATTGAAACAGTAATGTCATGTAATTCTGATGCAATAATGGTTATTAAGTCAACAATTCCAGTTGGTTATACCCAGAGCATTAGAGAGAAAACTGGAAGTAAAAATATTATTTTTAGTCCAGAGTTTTTACGTGAGTCAAAGGCTCTTTATGACAATTTATATCCATCTAGAATAATTGTAGGAACTGATTTGAATGATAAGAAACTTCTGGATTTTGCGCATGATTTCGCTTCATTGCTTCAAGAGGGAGCAATAAAGGAAAATATAGAAACTTTGTATATGGGATTTACAGAAGCGGAAGCGGTTAAACTTTTTGCCAATACGTATTTGGCATTAAGAGTAAGCTATTTTAATGAGTTGGATACGTATGCGGAGTTGAAGGGATTGGATACAAAGCAGATTATTGATGGCGTTTGTAAAGATCCAAGAATTGGTGAGCATTATAATAATCCTTCATTTGGATATGGGGGATATTGCTTGCCTAAAGATACAAGGCAGTTGCTTGCAAATTATGAAGACGTTCCGGAAAATCTTATTGAGGCAATTGTTGAATCAAATAGAACAAGAAAAGACTTTATTGCTGAACAAGTACTGAAGATAGCTGGATATTACGCTATGGACAACAGGTCTGTAAAAAAAGATTGTGTGGTCGGAGTTTATAGATTAACGATGAAGAGCAATTCTGATAATTTCCGTCAGAGTTCAATCCAAGGCGTTATGAAAAGAATTAAGGCAAAAGGTGTATCTGTTATTATATATGAACCGACACTTGAAGATGGAAGTGAATTTTTCGGAAGTAAAGTCGTAAATAATATAGAACTCTTTAAGAAACAGGCTAAAGCAATTATTGCTAATAGATATGATTCGGAATTGGATGATATTCAGCAAAAAGTATATACAAGAGATATATTCAGAAGAGATTAATCATCTGTGGAGGAGCATATATGTCAGAAGAGAGAAAAAAGGTGTGCTTTGCGGCTTCATCGGGCGGTCATTATGAACAATTACTTATGTTAAAACCATTGTTTGAGAAATATGATAGTTTTATTGTGACTGAAAAAACAGCATATGATTCAAAAGTGGATTCTGTTGATATGTATTATATGAAACAGGTTAACAGAAAAGAATGGAATTTTATTCCTCGTATGATTGGGAATTTTTTTAGGTCATTTAAAGTGTTTCGAAAAGAGAAGCCGGATGTTGTAATTTGCACGGGGGTTCTGGCGATGATACCGATGTGTCTTATTGCAAAGATGAAACATAAAAAACTTATATACATTGAATCGTTTGCGAAAGTAACTTCCGGAACTATGTCTGGCAGGTTCTTGTACAAACGTGCGGATTTGTTTATAGTTCAATGGGAATCAATGCTGAAGGTGTATCCAAATGCGGTATATTTAGGTGGAATATATTAAGAGAGAAGGCCGAGTTATGATATTTGTTATATTAGGTTCTCAAAAATTTCAGTTTAACAGATTACTTAAGGAAATAGATGAACTGATAGAGAAAGGCGTTATAAAAGATAACGTGTTTGCACAAGCGGGATATAGTGATTATATTCCTAAAAATTATGAATATGAGAAATATATTAACAGGGAAAAATTTGCAGAATATCAAGCACAGTCAGATATTGTTATTACGCATGGTGGAACCGGAGCTATAATAGGTGCGGTTAAACAAGGGAAAAAAGTTATTGCTGTTCCAAGGTTAGCGAAACATGGTGAACATGTAGATGACCACCAGTTACAAATAATAGAACAATTCAAA
>JAZQKW010000155.1:0-3631 GCA_045542375.1 Butyrivibrio sp. | reverse complement strand
ACCGCTTGGCCTCCGACTTTATCCCTGTTGATTACATCTCCTCCATCACTAGCAGTATACCAACCATTAAATGTATGCCCTGTTCGTGATGCAGTTGGTAAATCTCCTACTGTTCCTCCATATGTCATGTATTTTTCAGTTGTATCCGAAGTTCCACCATTTCCATCAAACACAAGTTTATACTGATTAGCAGTCCAATGTGCATACAATGTTTGATTTGAAATTATTGTAACCATGGTCGATGCAGTTATTTCTGTTCCACCCTCTTTAGCTGTATACCAGCCATTGAATGTATATCCCGGTCTTGTTGCTGAAGGTAGCGTTCCATATACCTGGTCATAAGTAACTGACGTTTCTGTTTCTCCACAAGTTCCACCATTTGCATCATATGAAACTTTGTAGCTATTGGCTGTCCACTGTGCAAACAATGTGATATCTGTAAGGATATTTACCTTATCGCCAGAAGATACAATATTTCCACCTGTTTTGGCAGTGTACCAACCATCAAATGTATATCCTGTTCGTGTTGCCACAGGTAATGTACCATATGTTTGATCATATACTACTGTTGCGTCAGTAACTTCACAAGTTCCGCCATTTGCGTTGTATGCTACTTTATAGCTGTTAGCCATCCACCTAGCATACAATGTCTGTTTAGCGGTTATTGTTACCTTAGTTGATGATGTTATTTCTGTTCCGCCTGTTTTATCAGTGTACCATCCCTTAAATGTATATCCATCCCTTGTCGGTACAGGTAATTTACCATATGTTTTTCCATAGGTTACGGTAATTCCTGTTTCTGAAAGTTTGCCGCCATTAACGTCAAATACAACATTACTGTTTGAATTAGACCATCTTGCATATAATGTCTGGGACGATGTTATCGTAACCTTAGATGAAGAAGTTATCTTTTCACCACCATCTTTTGCAGTATACCAACCTATAAAATCGTATCCGGTCCTTGTAGGAGTAGGCATATCCCCATAATTAGAGCTGTATGACACCTCTTTTTCTGTCACACTGACATTACCACCGTTAGGATTAAATGTTATTTTGTAACTATTATTACCCCACTGTGCGTATAATGTCTGATTACCTGCAACAGTATATGTCATATCTCCTGTAATCTGTGTTCCGCCTGTTTTTTCCGTATACCAGCCCTTGAACCCATATCCTGTTCTTACAGGCACCGGAAGCTCTCCATACATATTTCCATAAGTTATTTTTTGAGATGTTAATGCCACACTTCCACCATTTGCGTCAAATGACAATACATATGTATTAGCAGTCCATTGTGCATACAAAGTGTGATTTGAAGATGTAGAAACCATTGTTTCACTAGTTATCTTATCGCCACCATTTTTAGCATTATACCATCCATTAAATGTATATCCGGTTCTCTCCGCAATAGGGAGGTCTCCGTATTTATCCGTTAAATATACTGTCTTATTGTCAGCATTAACACTTCCCATATTTGCATCATAGGTTACTGTTACAGACTGTTTTCCTTTGCTGACATATATGACAACTGTTGAATCCGGAAGCTGTGCAGTTCCTGCTACAGGTGACTGACTTATTACTATTCCTTTTTCTACTTTGCTGTCATAATTTTCAAGAACAGTTACCTTAAATCCCTGTTCTTTAAGCTTATCTACAGCATCCTTTTCAAGCATTCCTGTTACATCGGCTACATCAATTGTTTCACGTCCACTACATACAGTAATTATAACCTTATCGCCACGTTTCACACTTGTACCGGATGCTACGTTCTGAGCAATTACGGTTCCTTCTTTAGCTTCATCTGTTTTCTTATATTCAACAGTTACTACCAGTCCCTTAGAATTAAGGGTTTCCTGTGCTGCGTCTATCATTGAACCTACAACGTTCGGCATTTCAAATGACCTAGCTCCTACAGAAACTGTTAGTTTAATAACCGTCCCCACATCAACTTTTGTACCTGCTTCATCGCTCTGCGCAATAACAGAGCCAGCAGTTACGTTTTCATCATATTCCTCTATTATTTCAGGTTCTGCAAGCCCTGCCTGTAGTAATTTGGCAACTGCATCGTCCTTTGTATCCCATACAACATACGGAATTACCGCCTGCCCGTCAATCGGACTTTGAACGCCTTTTCCACTACTTACCATAAGCTTAACCGTACTGTTTACATCCATATACGAGCCGCTTACCGGAGTTTGAAGAATTATTTTACCTGCCGGGATATAATCCGATTCAATTGTTCCATCCGTTGAGGCAAGTAATTGTCCTTGTTCTATGGTACTCAATGCCTCTTCCTTAAACATACCTTCTACATCCGGAACACTTACCACATTATCCGGAACTATTATTTCTTCTGTAAACTTAGAAAATTTAATAACCCCTGTTAATATAAGCACTCCAAATGTTATTACCACTGAGAGAAGTGCAGGTATACCTATCTTGACCCATAATGGCCAAGAATATATATCTATTTTCTTAATTTTGCCATACCGTCTCTTTACAGGAGGGTCTGCATTTAAATCATGTATAAGCGTTGCTATATCCGGCGTCCTGTCCTCAATACGCACATTCATAGCATTAAGAATTGCATTTTCACGATTAACTGAAATTTCTTTGTTAATTTTATGAGGCTCTTCGAGAATTTCCTTATTCTGATTCTCATATTTTGCACGGCGCTCCATTGCATCCGGTGGAGTCTTCCCGGTAATCATCTTGTATAAGGTTGCAGCTATTGCGTATACATCCGTGTGTGGACCCTGGTCTCCCCTACTTCGATACTGTTCCTCAGGCGAAAAACCCGGTTTAATAATTACCGTTAAGCTTCTACTGTGAGAAGTAGTAGCATATCTGGATGCTCCAAAGTCTATAAGTTTAACTTCCCCACTTGTAGTAAGGAATATATTATCCGGTGCAATATCCCTGTGTATAAGTCCTACCTCATGAACAACCTGTAATGATTTCATTACTGGCATCAACATCTCTACTGCTTCATCCTCAGGAATGGTTTTCTCTCTTTTGAGATATTCCTTAAGTGTTTCCCCCTCAAGATATTCCATAATGATATAGGCTGTATCATTTTCTATGAAGCTGTCAAATATTTTAACTATTCCATCTTCGTTTTGAAACTTTGCCAGATGCTTTGCCTCTTCAACGAATTTCTTTAAGCCGTCATAGAACTGTTCGTTTTTTTCCCCATTGAACACAGTAACCTGTGACTGTCCCGGCATTCTGGTTGAAAATTCACTTGGAAAGTACTCTTTAATGGCAACCTTTTGTTCCAGTCTCCCATCCCATCCAATATATGTAACACCAAAACCACCATAACCAAGTACTTTTCCTATAATATATCTGTCATTTAATAAGGTTCCCGGCTCTATGTGTACAGGATTCTCTACCGGTGTATCTACAACATATCCACAATGAGGACATATGCTAAATTCATCTCCGAATAATTCCATACATCCTAAACATCTTTTACTCATTATTTTTCTCCGTTCCTAAATGTAAATTTATCGTATATTTCTCCGATTCCTTTATGGTACTTAGACTCTATTTTTGACTGAAAACACTTTTCGTTAACAGGAATCTGCCCATCATTACATTCACTTATCATCAGATAACTTTGATATAC
>JAZQKW010000154.1:0-14055 GCA_045542375.1 Butyrivibrio sp. | reverse complement strand
GCGGTGCTCCAGGCTTTGTAATCTATCACACCAATTATTCCATGAACATATCTCCGGATATAAGCAATATCAAAGAACAATAAAGAGGTGGCAGGGCTAATCCCTGTCACCTCTTGTTATTACATTAATTATTCTTCATCTGTCGGACCGTCATCATCCATAACTTCCTTAACATTTGCTGCAAGCTCCTGTTCAGCTGCAACCTCCTGTTCTTCAGGTCTAAGTTCCTTTCTGTTAGAAACTACAATGTTAAGATCCTTAGAAAGTGAGCTAAGAAGCACATCATATTTAGCTCTTGTGTCTTCTATCGTATGCTCAATAATCATCTGAAGGTTAGCAAGCATCTCGTCAGTGTACTGAATAGAACCCATTCTTATTGAGTTAGCTTCTTCTACTGCTCTGTCAACTATTGCCTGAGCCTTCTGACTTGCTTCTGCGATTACTTCATTAGCCTGTTCATAAGCTCTCTGCATAATCTCATGCTCATTAATAAGCTCTTCAGTATGTACCTGAGCCGCCTTAATCATCTGCTCGGCCTGCTCTCTTGCATCCTTAAGAATAGCATCCTTATTACTAATTAACTTCTGATATTTCTTAATCTCGTCAGGAGTCTTAAGTCTTAACTCTCTGATAAGTTCTTCCATATCTTCTTTATTAACATAAATCTTAGTATTAGAAAGCGGTACAGCTTTACAACTTGATATATAATCTTCGATTTCACCAATTATCTGTTCAATTCTGCTCATATTGTTCTCTCCATTCAAATTTCTTTCTATATAATAGCACTATAATTAAATTAAAACAACAAAATTTAATGTCTTTTTATAAATACATGCTGATTAGTCTTGTATTCTTTAATCTTTACTATCTGAAACCCTGCATCCTCTACAAAAGAAAAATCTCTTTTAAGTCCTGTTTCCATAATAATTATAGTATTATCTGCAACATAACTCATATTATTAAGCACATCAAGCACCTGTGGTTCAATCTCCAGCATATATGGAGGGTCCATAAAAATTATATCAAATTCTTCATGCCCCCTAAGTCTTTCAAGTGCAGAAAACACATCCATCTCCATAATTGTTGAATCATCCAAAAATTTGGTGAATGTAATATTTTCTTTAATACACTGAATTGCCGGCTTTGCATTTTCTACAAATGTGGCGTGTCTGGCTCCTCGGCTTAATGCCTCAATCCCTATCGCTCCGCTTCCTGAAAACAAATCAAGAAATTCACTGCCTGCAATCTCTGTCTGTAAAACATTAAACAGTGTCTCTTTAGTTCTGTCCTGAGTCGGTCTTGTATCCATGCCCTTTGGACATTTTAACGGCATACTTCTCCTTGTCCCTGCAATTACTCTCATTACCTTCTATATCCTTTCCCTTCCTGCTCTTCATAATATATTTTTCCATTTTCAAGAAGGGTAAAATTCTCTCCTTCAATGTCATATATATTAACACAGCAGTTCTTTTGAAAAACACCACTCCACCAGTCCTTTATTTTCTGGTGGTTGAGGTTTACCATCAATCCTTTATTAAGTGCACCATGTGCCACAATCATCATTGTGTCCATCACTTTAGAATTAGGAACTATAACAGTATCTATGAAATTCTTAGCTCTGTCAAGAACCTGTTCATATCTTTCTCCCCCTTCTGCAGGAATATATCGTTCCGGTGCATCAAAAAAATACCAAAATTCCTGTGGTAATCCTCCTGTAAATTTCCCTTCATACTCTCCAAAACACATTTCCCTAAGTCTGTCATCCTTAATTATCTCTATATCTCTGTCACCCTTAAGAATTGTTGCAGTCTCATAAGCTCTAATAAGAGGGCTCGAATAGATTGCATCAAATTTAACATCTTTAAGAGCTTCTGATGTTATATATGCCAGTTCTCTGCCATAATCATTTAACGGCACATCACTTCTTCCCTGAAGTTTTTTTTCATTATTCCAATCTGTTTCTCCATGTCTGACTATATATAACTTCATAATAAACTCCTACAAATTAATTCTGCAAAATCCGTTCTGCATATATTCTCTAAGTCTGTTCCTTATACCCTCATGCTCCGAAGCTTTTAATTCCGGATCTGACTCAAGTATATCTGCTGAAATATCCGCAGCAAGCTTTAATACACCTGCATCTGCGTATATATTACCAACTTCAAAACCCATATCTCCACTTTGCCTTACACCAAGTATATCTCCCGGTCCTCTTAATTTCAAATCCTGTTCAGATATATAAAAGCCGTCATTACTTTCCTTTAATATCTGAAGTCTCTCTCTCGTAGTCTCATTCTTGCTGTCACTCATAAGAATACAGTAAGACTGTTCACTACCTCTGCCAACTCTTCCTCTTAACTGATGAAGTCCCGCAAGTCCGAATCTCTCTGCATTCTCAATCATAATTACCGTTGCATTAGGAACATTAATTCCAACCTCAATAACAGTAGTCGATACTAACACATTAATCTCCCCTGCAACGTATTTTTCCATTATTTCATTCTTTTCAGATGGTTTCATTTTACCATGAAGATATCTTACAACACATTCTGATGATAATTCCCTCTTTATTTTTTCAGAATACTCCACAACATTCTCCAATTCTTCATTTTCTCCCTCTTCTGCCATTGGACAAATCACATATGCCTGATTTCCTTTTATAATCTCATCATTGATAAATTTGTAGGCCTTTTTCCTATATGAACTGTCCACCACGCAATTCTTAATAGGAAGCCTGTCCGAAGGCTTCTCATCAATTATAGATATATCAAGGTCTCCGTACAAAATAATAGCAAGTGACCTTGGAATTGGCGTGGCACTCATTACCAGAATATGTGGATTTCCTGCTTTTTCAGTAAGAATTTCCCTCTGCCTTACGCCAAATCTATGCTGTTCATCTGTTATCACAAGTGCAAGCTTCTGAAATCTGACCGCATCAGTAATAATTGCATGTGTACCAATAACTACCTGTGCTCTTCCGTATTCTATATCTTCTCTTACGTTATTTTTGTTCTTGGCGGTAAGAGAACCGGTAAGAAGTTCACAGTTAATATTAAGATTATTGCTTTCAACCAGCTTTACAAATGCTTCATAATGTTGCTTTGCAAGAACTTCGGTAGGCACCATAAGAGCTGCCTGATAGCCCTTACACACAGTGTTAATCATTGCAAGAAATGCAAGTATCGTCTTGCCGGAACCCACATCCCCCTGTATAAGGCGATTCATGGTTCTTGTTCCCATCATATCTTCCTTAATCTCGTCATACACTTTTTGCTGTGCACCCGTAAGCTTATATCCAAGTTTAGATATTACCGATTCTACACAATCTGCTTCTTCTATGTAAAAATCATTGTTTTCCTGAATATCAGCCGTTCTCATGCTTCTTATTGATGTAGTAAAAAGGAAGAATTCATCAAAAACAATTCTTTTCCTTGCCTTTGCCAGTTCTTCCTTATTATCAGGAAAATGCATAGTATACTCAGCCTTATTAATATCCATAAAGGAATATTCCCTAATGATTCTTTCCGGCAGATATTCTTTTCGTGTGACTTTATGTTCAAAAGCCTGTTTTACCGCTTTTATAACAGTATTGTTAGTAAGACCTGCGGTAAGGTTATATACAGGCTGCATAGAATTTAACTTATATTTATAGTCATCAACTGTATATATTGCTGGTTGCTCCATAAAAACAAGGTTGCCCCGAAAAGCAACCTTGCCTCTGAATACATATCTGTATCCACGTTTCAACTGATTCTTCAAATAGGGCATATTAAACCAGGTTATCTTAATTCGGTTATCAAGGGCATCTTTTACAATTGCAGAAAATATTTTATATCTGCCGCTGTAATTAATATCAAAATCTCCGGTAACCATACCATATATGGTATAGATTCCACCTTCCCTGATATCACTTATATTAACTGGTTTATCATACACCTCATAGTTTCTTGGATAAAAATTCAGCAAATCCTCTACAGTATATACTGATAGTCTGTTAAACAACTGTTCTGTTTTCTCACCTATACCTTTTAAACTGCTAATTCTCATCCTTATATCTCTATTCTACTGATACAAAATAATAGTAAATTGGCTGTCCGCCATAGTTAACCTCAACATCACAGTCAGGATATGCTGCTTCAATTTCCTTCGCAACTGCGTTAGCAGCTTCTTCTGTAACATCGCTTCCGTAATATATACTTATAAGTTCAGAATCATCATCTGTAAGCTGAGAAATCAAATCCTTGGTAACCTCTGTAATATCAGAACCAACAGACATAATTGTCTTATCTCCGATACCCATAATATCACCCTGTCTGATTACTTTGTCATCAACCTCAGTATCTCTCACTGCATATGTTACCGAACCTGACTTAACAGCCTTGATACCTTCTGTCATAACCTCAAGATTCTCTTCCGGTTCTGCATCCTCTGCATATGCAAGAAGTGCTGTAATTCCCTGTGGAATTGTCTTAGTAGGAACAACAATAATGTTCTTATCTTCCACTATGCTCTGTGCCTGGTTGGCAGCAAGAATAATATTAGAATTATTAGGAAGAATAAACACATTATCCGCATGTACATTATCTATTGCATTAAGCATATCTTCTGTACTTGGATTCATTGTCTGTCCGCCTTCAATAATATAATCAACTCCAAGACACTTAAATATCTCAGAAAGACCTTCTCCTGCTGATACAGAGATAAAACCATACTTAGAGTTAACAATTTCTTCCTTAGGCTCTTCCTTTGGCTCTTCCATAGCCTGTGCTTCAGCAATCTTAGATGCATTAGCAATAACTCTTTCCTGATGCTCTTCACGCATATTATCTACTTTCATTCTTGAAAGTGAACCATACTTAAGTCCTTCTTCAAATGCAAGTCCAGGATGGTTAGTATGAACATGAACCTTAACTATCTCATCATCTGCTACAACTACAATAGAATTACCTATTGATTCAAGGAATGTCTTAAATGAAGCTTCAGTGTCTTCATTAAATTCCTTCTCGAGCATAACTATAAATTCTGTACAATAACCAAATTCAATATCAACTTCTTCCGTACCCTGAGCAGATACATTAGGAATATCCTTAATTACAGGCTTAGCATATGATTCTACAGCCTCATAATTAACCTTCTTACCGATAAGGGCATCATATGCACCCTTCATAACCTGCATAAGTCCCTGTCCGCCTGAGTCAACAACTCCAGCCTGCTTAAGAACAGGTAAAAGTTCCGGTGTATAATCAAGTACTTCATCACCATATTCAATAACAGCCTTCATAAGCTTACATAAATCCGGTGTCTTAGGTGCAAGCTCTTTAATCTTCTCAGACATTCCTCTTGCAACAGTAAGAATTGTACCTTCCTTAGGCTTCATAACAGCCTTATAAGCAGTCTCAACTGCTTTTTCAAATGCTTTTGAAAGAGTACGCGAGTCAATTTTCTCATGTTCTCTAATAACCTTAGTAAATCCTCTTAAAAGCTGTGAAAGAATAACACCAGAGTTACCTCTTGCACCTCTTAATGAACCACTTGAAATCGCTTTCGAAATTGTCTCCATTGTTACATTCTGAAGTGAAGACACTTCCTTGGCAGCAGCCATAATTGTAAGAGACATATTAGTTCCTGTATCTCCATCAGGTACAGGGAAAACATTTAAATCATTAATCCATTCTTTCTTCGCTTCCAAATTAGCCGCACCGGCAAGGAAAAATCTCTTAACTGCCAAAGCGTCTATACTAGTAATTGCCACGGTAAAAATCCTCCTTAATTCTCAAAACTATTGATATTAGTCAATAATTCTGACACCTTCTACATAAACATTAATCTTACCAACTTTAAGTCCGGTATATTCTTCTACCTTATATTTAACATTGTGAACGAGATTATCTGCAACCGTAGAAATGGCAACTCCATATGCTACAATTACGTGAAAATCGATAATCAGTCTGTTCTTATCATCCACCTTAACGGTAATACCTCTGGTGAGACTTTCTCTCTTTAACAGTCTTACAAGACCATCTTTAACGCTGACAGCAGCCATACCAACTACTCCAAAGCATTCAATGGCTGTAGAGCCTGCATATTTTGCGATAACATGATTATCTATCATTATTTCACCATACTGGTTATCAACATGTCCTTTCATTCGCAAACCTCCTGCATTATACATATTTTTAATATTATATCTTATTTGTGCAAAAAAAGGAATAATTTTTTTTGATACAATGCATAAAATTATTTTTTTACATAAAATAAAAATTTTACTTGCATTTGTATTTCATATCTGTTATTATAACTTTTGTTGTGAGCCTGTTTAGGTTTAAAATCTTTAAGGAGGTGCAAACATGGCTAAATGTGCTATTTGTGAAAAAGGCGCTCATTTCGGTATTGCAGTGAGCCACTCACACAGAAGATCTAACAAAATGTGGAAAGCAAACGTAAAATCTGTAAAGGTTAAGGTTAATGATAGTCAGGCTAAAAAGATGTATGTATGTACTTCTTGTTTAAGATCAGGCTTAGTTGAAAGAGCTTAATATTAACAGACAAATCAAGCGTCCAAGGTTAATCCTTAGGACGCTTTTTTCATTTCCTGCAATAAGGCATCGTAAACATATTATATCCCACAATCAACAATCCTATTACTACCATCACTTCTACAAATCTTGTTTTCAGAAAAAAACTTATTATTATTCCCAATGCTATACAAAACATTGCAAATCCAATTACTCTTCTCATATTATTCCCAAACATACTTTGTATATAATATGAAAAAAGAACCGTAAACATTCATATTTACGGTTCATAACATACTATTTACCCATTGCCTCTTCTACAGCCTTCTCAACTTCCGGGTCTTCTTTTTCTTCACTTTTCTTCTTGAACTTCTCAATTATTTCAGGAACCATGTCAATAAGCTTGGTAACTGTGTCCTGATTCTTAACATTAACAAGTCTTGTTATTCCATCATGAATTACAAGTACCGCACTTGGACTCATCTTTCCGCCCATTCCGCCGCCTGCTTTATTCTTATTCTCTGAATTACCTGCTCCTGCTGCGATACCAAATGACACATCTACCAATGGTAAAATAATAGTGTCATTAACTGTAATAGGTTCTCCTACTACTGTCTTAGCCGAAAGAAATCCATCCATTCCTTTAAATAACGCTGCAACTGTTGCATCAAACTTCTCTGCCATAATATCCTCCTAATTATATAAATCTGCTTATTGCGGTCTTAACGTCTTCATTAAAATACGTCTTTAGACCTATTCTAAGTAAGGTGAATAATCTTATTCTGCCCTTAAACCATGATTCCATTTCAAAAATTTTGTTCTCAAAATCCGGATAAACCTCTGCATTAATCTCCGACATGTATATAAACACATATATACCGCCCAAGAGTTCTCCTGTAGTGGCAGGGTCCCCGGTTCCAAAAGTAACAGCAATCTCATGCTTCTGTGGCTTAATATGCTTAAGAATTCCTGCAAGTGCATCCTTTACAACCCTAAAAGCACGTCTGTTGCCCTGATTATTAATCTCTTCATTTATGTTCTTAATTTTTGAACTAAGATTATTATATATTCCTTTTGCTTTTTTGGAAATATTTTTTTTATTTTTTTTGTCACTTTTAATTGCAGGCCCAAACTCATCCGGTGCCGCCTCTTCAAAAGTCTCCGTTGTAATCTCTACATAGTCACTATCTGCAGTATTATCTGCTTCATTAATCACAACAGATTCCGACTTCTTCCTGTTCTTCCTGTTCTTCCTGTCCCTCAGGCGACTCTTTCTTTTCTTATTCTTCTTCCTGCCGAGTCTTATACCAAAAATCCTTATTACAAATTCCTGGTTACCTTCGTGCATTTCAAACCTTGCAGATATCATTTTAAAAAGATAAGTCACTCTTACACTGATGTCGGGCTTTCCCTTAAAACCCACTTCACCACTATATCTTACAGGCACAAAAAGGACCAATGATACAATCAGTAGCAAAAGAACAAGTACTGACGCGATAATAATGCCGATAATCTTTAAAATTGTAAGTAAAATCAACCAAAATCCCATTTAAACCAATCCCAGATATCTAATAATATCAACTTCTCCCAATTCACGATATGTATCATCCACAATAACTCTTACAAGTTCCATTGCCTCATCCTTACCAAAGGCTATTCCCACAACGGTAATATCCTCCGTATTAATCGCAGGCTGCTGCAATGTATACACCTCAATTATATCAAGGATATTGTCTGCATTGGATGGGAGTGTTACAATACATACTCCGGGAAGATAATTTCCCTTCTTAATATCCTTAAGAACTGATTTTTTACTTTCTGAAGCTTTACTGCCAAAATATAATTTATCAATAAATTTCATATTCTACTCACTTGCCATCATTAAGTTAATAAGCGACATACATGCCTGTTTCTCTGCCATATCGGTACACTGTGAAAGTGCCACATGGACATACTGCTTAAATTCCTCAAGATTATTAAAGAATGTAGGCAGTGCTGATACAACCAATGCCATAACAGCTCTCTTTCCGCTTCTATCTTTTTCCTCAAACAGCTTGGAAAAATCTGTAACAAGCGAGTCAACAGTCTCCATAATATATGCCTCATCTGCAGGCATTTTCTTATCGTCATCATCCTTAAGCTTGGCAAAGGTACTTGCCGACTGCAGTTTGGATGTAACAATCAGGCTGTTAATCCTGCTTCTGTAGCCTGCCTCGTCTATGAATTCACCATTAATATTACATATTTCATCTATTGCACTCTCAGGATTGAATATCATATTACTGAGTCTTTCCTGTATACCTTCAAGTTCCATAAACTTCATGGCAACAGTTTCTGACTCTATATCATGTCCCTCAAGCATATCGTAGGAATCACTGATAATAGACTTAAGCTTCTCAATTTCATTAACCTCTGTTAATGCACCATTGTTAAGATATATTGTATATACATCATTAACAATCTCAGCTAACATAACATAAAAGTCTGAATATCTTTCAACCACTTCAGATGCTTCAGTAAGAAGTTCTCTGTATTCTCTAAAACGCTCTTCAGTTATATCCTCTGCTTTAATTGAAGCAAGCTGTTCATACTGCGAATGTAAATCAGTGAACATTGTTCCAAATCCTTCAGGATTATATATTGTTCCCGCTGTTCTAATCATATAAGCAAAATCATCAACTGACTGCTGTTCACTGCCTTTATATAGCGAAAAAGAATCTCTAAGCATATCAAAAAACTTATTCTTAGACAATCTCATAGGAATCTGACCGATAATCTGTGAAAGTTTCATATTAATTACGGTATTATCCTTATCACTTGTTATGTATCTGTAGATATCCTTTTCAAATTTGTCATTATAATAATCATTACCATAATCACATTCTTCATAACGGAATTCCACTCTGTTAAGAATATATTCACACACCTGAAGTCTGTCCACATATGCTGTAAGCACTTCCATAATGGCAATTATTTCATTTCTGAAAGTCTCTATATCCTCTGCCTTGTATTCATCTGCCTTATCAAGAAGAATAATATCATCTATCATCTTCTGAAGCTTATTAACCTGAACATCAAAGATAACTTTATCCTTAACATCCATATCCGAATACACTTCTGCGAAGGTAAAATAATTCATAGCCATTCTAAGATGTGCCATTCTTTTATAAAGTGCAGATAATCCGTCTGTATATATATGAAGATTCTCTTCTGCTCTTTTGCCTTTTAATAATTCATTAACTGCTGATGTTAATTCTGACATAACATTCTCCAACTCTTCTATAATAATTACATATCAGAAATTACTTTTCTGTTCTTAATAAGATAATCAAGCATTGATATTATCGTTGTTGCAAGTGAAAGGTATATGAATACAAGTTCAACAACATTCATTACTTTGTTATCAAAGTTGATTATGAGAAGTATACACATAATCATCTGGAAAGCTGTTTTAAACTTGCCCCACCATCCTGCTGCAAGTACAACACCTGCATCAGAAGCAACAAGTCTGAATCCACTAATAATAAATTCTCTTGCGATAATAATAATTACCATCCATGCAGGTAAAAGTCCCATCTGTACAAAAGCAATCATTGCACTTGATACGAGAAGCTTATCTGCTATAGGGTCCATAAATTTTCCAAAATTAGTTACAAGATTATACTTTCTTGCTATTTTACCATCAATTAAATCTGTAAGAGATGCAAAAGCAAAAATTCCTAATGCAATATACTGCTTACCAGGTATATCCACCGGTGCAAGTAAAAAGAATACAAAAAATGGTATAAGTATTATTCTTAATAAAGTTAATTTGTTGGGTAAATTCATATTAATTCTCCTATTAAATCATATTCCAATGCTTTGGTTATTCTGACTCTGGCGAAATCACCACTCATCAGTTCTTCTTCACTCTTAATAAATACATATCCGTCCACACCCGGTGCGTCCATATAAGAGCGTCCTACATACAGTGCGTCCTCGTCAGCTGCCTGACCTTCAATAATCACTTCCAGAACCTCGTCCACATAGCGTGACGACTTATCAATTGAAATTTCCTGCTGAAGCTCCATTATCTCATCTCTTCTTGTAAGCTTAACTTCCTCATCAAGCTGGCCTTCCATTCTTGCTGCAGCAGTATCCTCTTCTGCCGAATAAGTAAATACACCAAGTCTGTCAAATTCCATCTCATCAACGAAATCCATCAATATCTCATGGTCTTCTTCACTTTCTCCCGGGAAACCTGTAATTAATGTAGTTCTAATACATATCTCAGGTATTGCTTCCCTGAGTCTTCCAATAATCGCTCTAAGTTCTGCATTATTAGTCCTTCTGCCCATTTTCTTAAGAATAGCATCAGAAGCATGCTGAATTGGTATATCAATATATTTACAAATCTTCTTCTGAACCCTGATTACTTCTATAAGTTCATCTGTAATTTCTTCAGGATAACAGTACAAAAGTCTTATCCATTCAATTCCCTTAACCTCACAAAGCCTCTTCAAAAGCTCCGGAAGCTTCTTCTCACCGTACAAATCCTTACCATAAAGTGTAGTCTCCTGAGCAACCAGGATAAGCTCCTTAACACCTTTTCCAGCAAGATATTCCGCTTCTTCAAGAAGTTCTTCCATAGGAACACTTCTGAAATTACCTCTTATCATTGGAATGCTGCAATAAGTACATCTCTTATCACATCCTTCGGCAATCTTAAGATATGAATAGTATCCTCCTGTAGAGATAATTCTGTCCGTATCAGGTCTGCACAATCTGTTAATATCGTCAAGAGCATTTTCCTTCTGCCCTGCCAAAACACCATCTATTACATCCACTATTTTATCAAAGGCTGTGGTTCCCACAATTGCATCAATTTCAGGAAGCTCATCCATTATCTCATTCTTGTAACGTTCTGCAAGACATCCGGCTACAATAAGTGCCTTCAGATTATGTTCCTTGTACTGTGCCATATTAAGAATTGTATTAATACTCTCTTCCTTGGCATCATTGATAAATCCACAGGTGTTAACAACTATTACATCGGCCTGCATTTCATCATCAGTAAATTCATATCCCCTGTTTCTAAGGAGACCCATCATCATCTCAGAATCTACCAGATTTTTATCACATCCAAGAGAAATAAATAATATTTTCATATATCCCTCCGGTTATAAGCAAAATTCGTACCTATATATTGTAACTGTTTGCTTTGTAAATTGCAACAAAAAAAGACCACTCTGTCAAAAGACAGAGCAGTCTCTGCATTTACTGCTGAAATACATCAGGTGCCGTTGTTTCAGGTTCAGGCTTCTCAACCTCTACCACATCAATCTTAACACCGCAATATTCACCTATAATTCTAATAAGCATTGCGTTAAGATATTCTGTTTTGTACTCACTTTCATCTATTGTAACATCATGAGAGCCACCTATTCCACTGCAATCATCAAGGAAAATAAATGTTCCACCTGTGAGAACCGCATATGTTCTTAAAAGCATCTGTGTTTCTTCATCCGCGCCACTTGCTGCAACAGGTATTACTCTAATGCCCTTAGCTGCCGCATCAAGAATTGCCTTATATAATAAGTCAACACTTTCCTGATCATCATGAGGAGGTGCATCAAGTACAAGGAACATAAGCTTTATTGTACTGTCATCACTCCACTGATGTTCATTAATTGCATTCTGCAATGCCTTGTGAACTGCTTCTGGTTCATCTCCACCACCACTTGCGTGCTGTTCAGATAAAATTTCAGTAACCTTATCCACATCATCCATAAATTCGAAATCTTTTACAACATACTCATCTTCTGAATCTCTGTAAAAATTAACACTCGTGTTAATCTCTACACCAGTTTCCTTGGCAACCCTCTTGATTACATCTCCCAGCTCAATCTTAAGATACTCAAGTTCATCTCCCATAGAGCCTGTAGTATCAATCATAAACATAATGTCCAGTTTAACTTCTTCATTCTGTAAAGCAACATCAATATCAACGTCACCATTATGTGTTTTATACTGTTCAATCGCAAAGCTTTCCTTACTTCCGTCAGCCTTAATAATCTCAATTACAGAAGGCACATTGTCAATATGATTGGTTGGATGAAGATTATATAAGTGTGCATACCCGTAAATATCTGTAACCGCTGAGTACAATTCATATCCACCACTTGAAATCAGATTGACCTTTACATTGTTAAGCGGATCATCTCCCGAATGTATATAGGCAGTAACCTTGTAATCTGTCATAAGATTCCACTTTCCCATATATTTATGGTCAAAAACATTAATCCAATTATCCCAGTTCTTTAAATCTCTAATCTCACCGCCGGTAAGGGTTCCTGCAAGAATTCCATTTTCATCATGCCATTCCTCTGAATCCGGTGCCTCTCCAGGCATTTCATCCGGTGCCGCTCCTGTATCAAGTTCGCCAACAGTGCCACCATCAGGGATCATAACGTCTTCAAACGGACCATCAATTCCCGGCTTAATAATATCACTTCCATCCATTTCATACTCTGGCTTACTGTTATTAAGACTTGGTGCCTTATTAGTACTTCCACCGGAATTTTCAAGCAACACATCTCCTACTTTATTTGCTTTACCCTTGCCACCTGCAAAAAGATTGAAGCAAAGTACACCTGCAAGGCATGCTGCCAAAATAGAACTTCCTGAAATAATCCATCTCATTTTTTTATTTTTAGGCTTACTCTCTGTTCCTGACAATGCTTCAAATGGTAACACGTCAGATGCCTGTGGTATTTCGGTTTCATTTATATAATTCTTAATTTTCTTTTTAATGCTCATACTGATACCTCCTACATAAGATATTCTTTAAGTTCTTTTAATGCTCTCTGATAACGTTTCTGGCATGCAGTTTCACTAATCTGTAAAACACCTGCTATTTCCTTATGAGAAAATCCAAATCCAGCCTTCATCATAACAATATTTCTGTCTTCTTCACTGATTTTTGCCAATGCATTCTTCATATCAATGGAATCATCTGAAATATTGTCTGTTCCAACTTCATAAAAAGCCGTTTCTTCCGTCGGAAATTCATTCTTCCTCTTTCTAAGGATGTCAAGAGCGCAATTTCTTGTAATTGTAATTATCCAGGTATATGCCGCCTTCATGTTAGTAAGCCCCGATGCTCCATTCATTATTTTTATCAGACTTTCCTGAATCGCATCCTCCGCTAACTGATAATCTCCTAACACATTATGTGCCACAAAAAACATTGCTTTTCCGGCTACACTGTATAATTTTTCAAGTGCTCTCACATTTCCATTCGCTATTTCTTTTACTATTTTCTCACATTGACGATTTGCCAACGTTATCGCCTCCTTTATCATCCACATAATACATGTATCGGTCTGATATATATAAGACGTGGCAATTTTTGTAAATTGGACAAAAATTTTAAAAAATTCATTCAAAAAAAATTGGAACCGGCAACATAACCGGTTCCATAAACTTATTCTTCACCATTTGTAAAATGTATATGAGTATACAGATGGTCCTGACAATACTCATAATTACCATCACACTT
>JAZQKW010000153.1:0-2138 GCA_045542375.1 Butyrivibrio sp. | reverse complement strand
AAAAGTAGTGATTGCACCGTTGATAGAGCTATTTGATTTCAAAGACCACCCGTTTAAGGTGCTTGATGATGAAAAGATGGAAGAAACAACAGAAAGTATATACAGAAGCGGTAAATACCAGCTGAGGCTTCCGAAAGAGGTTCAGGACGAGCTTTACGAGTATCAGAAGAGATTTATGCAGGAAGATACCAAAAAGGAGCTTATTCTTGACTATTTGGAGCATTACGAGGGCAATATGGTATGTTCAAGACAGTTGTATGCAGAAGCATTGGCGAATGATGGCAGTCCGGCACACTGGGAGATACGGGAGATTAACGATATCATGAATAATTGCAGTGGTTGGATTGCCTTTTGTAATCCAAGGTACTTCCCTGAACCGTACCGGCGACAACGAGGTTGGGAAAAGCCTGACAACAAAGAACCGGAATTTCAAACTCTGACAGAAGAGCTGATGGAACAGTTATCATTGCCGGAAGAGTGGATGAAGTAAGAATTGCCTAGTAGGTTGTCGGTTGGTTGTCTATTCCGTTGTCAGGTTCGTTGTCGGTTCTATATTCCTATAACCCTTATATTTACTACATTTTTTGGGGGTATATATAGTTCTGACAACGAAAGCAACGGAATAAATGAAAAAAAGTATAAAAGTAAAAATGGAACTATAAAAGATAAGGATAGAGAGTTTTTAGGTGTCTGTTGTCGTTGTTTGTTGTCAAAAAGTAGAGGCACTTCCTTATCGGGCATTAACACAAAGGGAGAGCAAGTTCGCACACTTTATCTGGAAAGAAAAGCAGTAGCAGAATGCTATATGTTGTGATATAATTAAGGAGCTCGAGGAGAGCGAAAATTTGAATTTTCAGAAGTGTTAATTTAATATGTAGTATACACATATAGCCATTACAGACATTATCTGTGATGGCTAATTTTAATATTCAGTTAATGTTAATCGATTTTTCCTGTAAGGTTTTTAGAATATTATATGACTTGTAAAACATACAAAAAGGAGAATTGATATTATGAAAAGACTTGTTGCAATGCTTGTTGCTGCCTTGATGCTGGTTATGATAATACCGCAAAGCGTGTATGCAGCAGAGAAACTCACGCCTTCGGGAATATCTTATGATGGCATTGGCACAGAGATAGATGCCTATGTAAAAGAATATGAGACCGGACTGGTATCTGTAGGTACTTGTGTGTTTGATGAGTCAGGTATTATCTATGAAGGTTATTATGGATATTCGGATATAGAAAATGAAAAATTGGCAGATGAAGAAACGGTATATGATTGGGGTAGTACCTCCAAGCTTCTTGTATGGGTATCTGTTATGCAGTTAAAGGAGCAGGAAAAACTTGATTTTGAAACAGATATCAGGGAATATCTTCCGGAAGGTTTTCTTACCAAGCTTCAGTACGAGGATGAGACTATTACAATGCTTAACTTGATGAACCATGATGCAGGCTTTCAGGAGTCGATGTATGAAAACCAGATGGCTACGGAAGATGAACTTTATGGTAGTCTTGAGGAAGCGGTAAAGGTATGTGAATGTTATCAGGCTTATCATGTGGGTGAGCATACAGCATACTCCAATTGGGGAACAGCACTTGCAGCATTTATTGTGGAACGTGTAAGCGGAATGTCTTATGTAGATTATGTGAATGAAAATATCTTTAAGCCGTTAGGTATGGAGCATACATCCATCAGTATGCATATGGAAGATAATGAGTGGGTTAGAAATCAGAGAGAAGAATTAAAATGTTATGGAAGATATGCGCAGGAAGAATATAATGCGGATTATGGTGTGTGCCATTCCTGGGTACAGCTTTATCCAGCTGGTGCTGCAATAGGGACCACAAGTGATTTGGCTAAATTTGCCCAGGGATTTGTGGCAACGGATTGTCCATTCTTTAAAAGTAATGAAACAAGAGATGAGATGTTTACAGCAACTTCCTTTTATGGAGACAGTGATATTGCTGAGAATTGTCACGGGTTGTGGGTAGAGCAATTTAAGGTTCCTACATTGGGACATGGCGGTAATACAGGTGGATGTACAGCGAATCTTCAGTTTGATCCGGAAAGTGGACTTGGAATGGTAGTGCTTACAAATGAACCGGGCGAAACTATGTTTTCGACAGGACTTGTA
>JAZQKW010000152.1:0-1896 GCA_045542375.1 Butyrivibrio sp. | reverse complement strand
CTTTCTTCAGCCGCAGAAGATTCTCCTTCCATATCATCCGTAGTAGTTTCACTTTTCTCCACTTCCGTAGTAACATCCTCTGTTACTTCAGTAGTAGCACTTTCTTCTGTTTCATCCACAGCCGATGTATCCTTTATATCTTCCATTGTTGTGCTAACACTTTCATTATCAGCAGACTTGTTGTTTTTCCTACATCCCACTACTCTAGAAGCAAGCATAAGACCTGCTAACATTATTGCCATATATTTTTTTATCATAATTACACTTCTTTCATATAAATATACATCCATACTACCACCTAAATTTATTATTTGCAATATATTTTGCATTGCATTGTGCAATACATTATTAAATACAACTTTATATTATACTTTATTTAATGAATTCTATGGAGGTGTACCGATGGCATTTCAACTAAGATCAGATAAAAAAGAATCTGAGAATAAAACTATCCGTTTCCCTTTACCTTTAATTGAACAAATCGAATCTGAAATATGCGGCAAATCTGTATCCTTTTCCAGCTTTGTTATACAAGCCTGCGAATATGTACTTGAAGAATTGAAAAAAGAACACGAATCATAAAAACAGGCGGTCTCTCGACCGCCTGCATCTTTTTCACTATTTCAACATCTCCCTAAGCATCTCATTAACCATTCCCGGATTGGCTTTTCCCTTCATTGCCTTCATGGTCTGACCTACAAGGAAACCGATTGCTTTTTCCTTACCACTTCTGTAATCCTCCACCGACTGAGGATTATTAGCAATTATTTCCTCAATAGTTGTTCTCAAAGCACCCTCATCATTAACCTGTGCAAGACCATGCTCTTCAACATATTTTACCGGGTCAATATCCTCCTCAAAGATATGCTCAAAGACCTCCTTGGCAACAGAACTGTTAATGCTTCCCGCATCTGTCATCTTAATAAGTGTAGCAAGGTTCTTTGGTGAAAATCTGACCTCAGTTGCATCCATTGATTTTTCCTTGAGGATACGCATTGTCTCAACCATAAGCCAGTTAGATACCTTCTTAGGATTACCGCACAGTTCAGTTGTTTCCTCAAAAATATCAGCTAACTTCTTATAATCCGTTATAATTCCGATGTCGTAATCAGGAATACCATATTCTTCCTTATATCGCTTCATCTTCTCCGTCTTGAATTCCGGCTGCTTTGAACGGATTTCTTCTATCCACTCATCACTGATATGAAGGCTTACAAGGTCAGGGTCAGGAAAATATCTGTAATCCTTGGAATCTTCTTTTGAACGCATACCATAAGATTCTCCCGCGTCATCATTCCAACGTCTGGTCTCCTGTTCCACAGCTCCACCCTGCTCTATAATATTAATCTGTCTGATTGTTTCTGCTTCAATAGCTCTCGTAATTCCGCTAAAAGAATTGAGATTCTTCATCTCAGTTCTTGTACCCATTTCACTGCTGCCCACTTCTCTTACAGAGAGATTAACATCCGCTCTCATTGAGCCCTCCTGTAATTTGCAGTCAGAAGCTCCAAGGTACTGGATTATAAGCCTCAGCTTTTCAAGATATGCAATAACTTCCTCCGCATTGCTCATATCAGGCTCAGACACAATTTCAATAAGAGGCACACCTGAACGGTTGTAGTCCACAAGGGACGCTCCCGGACGATTATCATGAATAAGCTTTCCCGCGTCCTCTTCCATATGAATTTCATGAATTCTTACAGGCTTTACACTGCCATCAGAAAGTTCTATATCTACGTATCCGTTTCTGCATATCGGAAGATATAACTGTGATATCTGATAGTTCTGGGGATTATCAGGGTAAAAATAATTCTTTCTGTCAAATTTACAATCCTTAGTAATATCGCAGTTGGTAGCAAGTCCTACTGCCATTGCGTACTCAACAACCTTCTTATT
>JAZQKW010000151.1:0-13743 GCA_045542375.1 Butyrivibrio sp. | reverse complement strand
CTTAACATTATTAAAATACTCTTCAAAATTAAGAATATTCATAATGTTGGCACCCCTGAATTTATAAATAGACTGGTCGTCATCACCAACAACGCACACATTACCATTAGGTCCGGCAAGCAGTTTTATAAGTGTAAACTGAGCCGTATTGGTGTCCTGATACTCATCCACCATAATATACTGAAATCTCTTTTTATAGTAATTTAGGACCTCTTCATCAGTTCTAAATAATTCCACAGTAAGATTAATGATATCATCAAAATCTACTGCGTTATTCTTCTTAAGCTGTTCCTGATATGCTCTGTAAATCTCAGCAATACGCATAGCATTGTAGTTATTGCCGGAATTCTGGTACATTGCATCTGGTGTCACAAGATTATCCTTGGCATTGGAAATCTGACCAAGAATTGTCTTCTCCTTATATTGCTTGGTATCTATGTTCATTCTTTTACATATGTCCTTGATAACGCTCTTCTGGTCATCACTGTCATAAATGGTAAAATTAGTAGAATATCCAAGACGATCAATAAATCTTCTGAGAATTCTGACACAGGCAGCATGAAAAGTCATAATCCACGCCGAATCTGCACCAAAGCCTACCAGCTTATCCACTCTCTCCCGCATCTCCTTAGCGGCCTTGTTGGTAAAAGTAATAGCAAGGATATTGTAGGAATTCACACCCAAATCATCTATTAAATAAGCTATTCTGTGAGTAAGCACACCTGTCTTTCCGGAACCTGCACCTGCAAGGATAAGTACCGGACCTTCCGTAGAAAATACGCCGTCTCTCTGTTGTTCATTCAATTTATCATAAATGCTCATTGTACACCTCATTTTTAGAGAAAAAAAGGAATGCCTACAAGGGCATTCCCTTAATTGTTAAAATTGTTATGAGAATTACATTCCCATCTTAGCCTTAATAGCAGCAAGTTCATCATCAACCGCAGGAGAAGAAACTGTATACTTGTCCTTAAGGTCTTCAACACGAACACTGTCACCTGACTGATTAAGCTGTGCCATAGCATTAGCTTCATCTAACATCTTGTCTGCCTTAGCTTCCATTCTGTCAAATGCAGAAAGGTTCTTCTCTGCACCCGCAACACTTGCACCAATCTTGTTAACTGTCTGCTGCGCCTTAGCAATCTTAACCTTAGCCTTGATAGTATCTCTTCTTGAGTTAAGTTCACTGATGTCATTAACAAGCTTGTCATGCATCTGTCTCATCTTAGCAGCGTTATCTGCCGCAAGAGTATATGTCTGCTGTAAAGCCTGCTGCTTAGTAACCATCTGCTGCTTCTGCTCAAGGAACTTTCTTGCATCATCATCATTGCCTGCAACAACAGCCTTCTCAGCATATTTCTGAAGCTGTTCAATCTCGTTAGTGCATGCATCAAGTTCTCTCTTACATCTTGATTCATCTGCCATTACAGATGCTGTTTCTTTCTTAACCTCAGCAAGATCTTCGTTGAGATTTCTAAGATACTGGTCAATCATCTTCTCAGGATCTTCCATCTTGTCAAGCCACGAATTGATGTTAGCTGACATAATGTCTTTAAATCTTGATAAAATTCCCATATATATACCTCCACATATGTAATAAAATTATGTTATTGATTATACACCACTTTTTACAAATTGTCATCATTATCTTTGTAAAGTCTTTCAAAAACCATATCATAGCCGTCACAGCCATAATTAAGCGAACGGTTAACTCTACTAATTGTAGCCGTACTTGCTCCGGTCTGTTCTGCTACTTCAAGATAGGTCTTATTCTCTCTTAACATTTTCGCAACCTCGTATCTCTGAGACAAAGCAGCTAATTCATTAACAGTGCATAAGTCCTCAAAAAATGCATAGCATTCTTCCTTATTCTTCAGGCATAAAATAGCCTCGCATAAATGGTCCATTTCTTTCGTTCTGATATTCTTACTCATGTGCATCACCTCGCAATTATTACTATAACAGTTTAACACACTAAAGTATCTTAGTCCAGCACAAATTTATTAATTACGTCAACAATTCCGTCTTCATCATTAGTTTTTGCGATAAAATCGGCATTTTCCTTCACAACATCTTTTGCATTACCCATGGCTACACCAAGACCTGCATACTGAATCATGGATAAATCATTGTAGCTGTCTCCAAAAGCCATCATCTCTTCCCTGCTTATGCCAATAATCTCAGACATCTTTTCAAGAGCTCCGGCTTTATTGATTCCCTTAGGTAGAATTTCAAGGAAAAATGGCTCAGAACGATATACATCAAGTCTGTCATGAAGCTGCTCATACACCTTCTTCTCCACCTCAGCAAGATAATCTCCGTCCTCCAGCATAAGAAACTTATTCACTTCAAAAGTAACCCTGTTATACAGGTTCTCTACTTTTTTCTTACCTAGTCCGTTAATCCTTGCTTCTATATCAAGATACTTACTGTCAAGGTTCTCTGTTATTACATCGTCACCTTCGTAAGTTATCAAATCCACCTTATGCTCCTTAGATAAGTCATATATTTCCTTATAATACTCTTTAGGAAGCTTAACATCATGAATTACTGTGTTGTCTGCACAGGATATTACTACACCGCCGTTAAGCGCAAGAATATACCCACCATACTCGGCAAGCTTAAGTTCCTCCGCAAGCTTTCTTATTCCCTGCACCGGTCTTCCGGATGCAATGGCAACCTTAACGCCCTGCTCCATTGCCTTGGTAATAGCCTCCTTAGTAGCAGGTGTAAGCTCCTTCTTAGAATTCAATAATGTTCCATCAATATCAAAAGCTAATAACTTGTACTTCAATTTAGTGTCCTCTTATATATAAATTTCATTAAGACAACATTCTACCAAATGCTACTGCTGTTTTCAAGCATTTCATTGTTTACAAATACCCCAAATCGTATATAATCAAAAGTAGATAATTGGACAAGGAGTTTACATATGGCAGGATTTGTTACACATTATATTTTTGGCGTTAATGCTTTTAAACAGCTTAATGACGTACAGATTAAGAACATTATTAAAAAATATCGTCACGCCTACGCAGTAGGACTGCAGGGACCGGACATATTCTTTTATCATTTTCCAACCTCCTGCGGTCTAAAGCCTGATGTTGGAAGTTATATGCACAAGAAGAATACCGGGGAATTTTTTAAGCAGCTTATTAATGCCTTTTCCACAATTCATGAGGAAAAAGATTACGAAATATGTATGGCTTATGCCTTGGGATATATGGGACATTATCTTGCTGATACAAGACTTCATCCATATGTGTACAGCAGAGTTGGTCCTGCTGCCACAAGCAAAGTGTTAGGTACACATTTTGGCTTGGAAACGGATATTGACAGATGCGTACTTCAACATTACAAGGGACAGACCTTTAGCGAATTCAATCACAAGAAGGTCATTAATATCTCTTCAGATGAGCAACAGGCAATTGCAACACTGTTACACAAGGTGTTACTTGCAACCTATGATGTGGAGTTATCAATATTGTCAATCAAGGCAGCTTTGCTAAGTTTCAAGGTGGAGAATCTTTTTGTATCTGACGAGAGCAAAAGAAAGCACAAAATAATTGATTTTGTTGAGCAGCACACTGTTGGTTACCCTGTATTCTCTCCTCTTCTCGTGAACGATATTGAACATATGGATGACCCGTGCAACGAGAATCACAATACATGGAGCAACCCTTGGGAGGAAAACAGTGAATCAACTGATTCAGTATATGAAATAATTGATACAGGAGTACAAGAATATGTCAAGTGCATACCACTTATGGCAGACGCATTAGAGAAATCATTCAATGGCTCAGAGGGTTCCGCCCCAATACTTGACAGACTTAAGAATCTGTCAATGACAAGCGGACTTGACTGCAGCATAGAATTGAAGAGATAATTATATAGCAGAGATATTGTACTAAATTTTATACAATATTTCTGCTATTTTTTGCAACCCATATGAAAAAAATGGTGTTTACTATTATAGAGGGACTAACATATACACAGCTTTAAAAGGAACAGCAATGAACGACAGAGAAATTATTGACTTATATCTGGCAAGAAATGAAAATGCAATTGCAATTACCAAGGAACAATATGGAAAAAGAATCCGACAGCTATTATTCGGCATAATTAACGACTATGATTCCGTTGAAGACTGCGAAAATGACTGCTACTACAGGGTGTGGAAATCCATTCCGCCCAATACCCCCTACAGTTATTTTTTCTCATATATTACAACAATTGCAAGGAATATTGCGTTGAATTTTATCAGAGACAAAAAACATCACGAAAAAGGCATGTTAATTGAAGAACTGAATAACGAACTGGAAAACACAATTCCCGGTTCCAATCATATTAATGAAATAATCGATGCCAATACTTTGAGGGAAATCCTTAACTCCTACGTTGCTTCACTTCCTGAAAGTAAACGTAATATTTTTATCAGAAGATACTGGTATATGGATTCGGTAAAAGAAATTGCACATGGTTATGACATACCTGCAGGCACTGTCAAATCTGTTTTACACAGATGCAGAAACGAGCTAAAAGAAATACTATTAAAGGAGGGTTACAACATATGATTTCATTATTAGACAGTATGTCACTTATAGACTCTAAATATATTGAAGCAGCAGCTTATCCTGACAGAGATAAAAGCGAACCCCCGATAAAGAGATTCATATACAATTGTCTTGCCGGTGCTGCTACAATTGCTATAATCTGTGGAGCGGTTTTTGGATTCTCCAAGCTGATTAAAAGCACAGATTCTGATAAACAGTCCTCAAGTAACCTTGTTATAAACGAAACAACAACCGCTGTTGTAGATGATATTATTAATGTTAACAGATTTGAAATTAAGTCTCCATCAGCATCTGACATTTTTGAATCTGGTTTATGTATACTCATCAATGAAATTAATCTTAATGAATTGATTGCATATTATGGATTACCAATCAATACGGATAATATAGCAGCTTCATTATCCACTTTTTTTTCTGAAACTACGGCTTATTCGGGTAATGATAGTTTTGAAATATATAGTGTTGCCGGCAAAACCTATGATTCCCACATCAATTCATTGGATTTTACTAACCACACCGGAACGATTAAAATTAATCTATCCAAGAAAAGTGAAGACGGAAAATACTATAATCCTGTAGTTAGTGTAGATGGTATGAAGTCATCCCGACTCGGTAACGTAGCCTGTTATATTTATGAAAAAATCGATACTATTTCAGAGAAAAGCCTTGGATACTACTGCTCTTACATCATTAATGACACAACAATAACCGTATCCGGCACTAATCTTACATTGGAGGAATTAACGGATGTAACCAAGCTAATCATGAAAAATATCAATTAACAGAGGAGGAGGTTTTACATATGAAAAACAAATTTGTGTATATTTGGGGAGCATTATTTGTAATAGCTATAGGTATTTTAATTTATGCTATTTACAAGGGCACTAACAAAAACGACCATATGATTGGCCCATGCCGCTTTTCTATTGGTGCTGTTGTAGATGCTGTTAATGAAGATTTAATAGACATAACAATTACAAGCAAGGACTGTTCCATTAAAGAAGGTACCAAACTAACTGCCCGAATACCGGAAAGCTTCATCAGAAAAAATCTTACGCTATTTCCTGGAAGCAATATTGAAATCTACTATTTTGATTACGACAAATATGTAGAAGGTGAAATTTGGGAACCGGATGATATATTTATCAAAAATTAATAAAACACAGAGCCTCCTGCACGCATAAACGCCGGAGGCTCATTTCTTTTAGTCCATATATTTCTTCATATGCTCATTAATAAGAGCACCATCATCAAAATAATTGATTTTCATAGCTTTCTTAACATCATCAAGTGTCTTAGCAGCCACATTCTTCGCTTCTTCACTGCCCTTCTTAAGAATCTCATATACAGCAGGTATATCCTTCTCCCACTGTTTTCTTCTCTCTCTTATAGGAGCAAGCTCTGACTGCATAACATTGTTAAGGAACTTCTTAACCTTAACATCTCCAAGACCGCCTCTCTGATAGTGAGCCTTAAGCTCATCAAGATTAGCATAGTCTGGAAGAAATTCTGCAAAATATTCTTCCTTACAGAATGCATCAAGGTATGTAAACACCGTATTACCCTCAATCTGACCCGGATCTTCCACTCTGATATGATTAGGGTCTGTATACATTGACATTACCTTCTTACGTACATCCTCTTCCGTATCAGCAAGGTAAATGCAGTTACCAAGAGACTTACTCATCTTAGCCTTACCATCTGTTCCCGGAAGTCTTAAGCAAGCCTTATTACTTGGAAGAAGTATCTGTGGTTCAACAAGAGTCTCACCATATATCATATTGAACTTGCTTACAATCTCTCTGGTCTGCTCAATCATTGGCATCTGGTCTTCACCTGCCGGAACTGTTGTAGCTCTGAATGCAGTAATATCTGATGCCTGACTGATTGGATAACATAAAAATCCAACCGGAAGTGAACCACCGAAGCCTCGCATCTCAATTTCACTCTTAATTGTAGGGTTACGGTGAAGTCTTGCTTCTGTAACCAGATTCATGTAATAAAAAGTAAATTCCGTAAGTTCCGGTACCATTGACTGAATAAATATTGTTGAAACATCCGGATTAATTCCGCATGAAAGGTAGTCCAAAGCAACCTCTACAATATTCTCTCTTATCTTGTCCGGATTATCATAATTGTCTGTCAATGCCTGCGCATCAGCAATCATGATATATATCTTGTCATATTCTCCTGAATTCTGTAATTCAACTCTTCTCTTAAGCGAACCAACATAATGTCCAATATGAAGTCTTCCTGTTGGTCTGTCGCCTGTTAAAATAATCTTAGCCATTTCTATTGTTACCTTCCATAAAATACTATATCCATTTTATATTATGAGACGTAAAAGTCAAGTATATCCTACCTTATGGTCTTGGCATTTTCTTATCAAAAATAGCACATATAAGCATGTATATCCACACAACAGCTACAATTATATCCCATACGTTTCTGATAATCCTAAAGATAAAGAACGATGGCAAAAGATTAAGTAATATGCAGATAACAAGGTTAATTACAAACAAAATAGCCTGATATACAAGCATCTGCTTATCATTGCTGTTCTTTCTTACAAATGCAATAATCGTTGGTGCAAAAGTAATCGCTACACTGAGAAGTATTCCCCATACTCCCCATCCTATTATTCTTGACATAAATTCCTCCTAAAACTTAGAGCCACACAATAGTGTGGCCCCGTATAATTGATTTACTGTTCTTTAGATGCGTAATAATCTTCAAACAACTTGTTAGTAGCCTCCAATGTATCACTACATATTTCAGGTAATTCCTTACCCCATGCCTTGGTTGCCAACTTAAAGCCCTTCTCAACTGCTGCCTGCATCTCTTTCATCTTATCAACGTCATCTCCTGCAAGTGCCATTGCAAAATCAAAAAGTCTCTCAGAAGTCTGCTTAACACCATAGTAACCATTTTCTGAAATATCTTCCTGTGCCTGTGCCTTCGTTGCGGCATCTACCTCAAATTCTCCGCTTGCAAGGAACTTCCATACGCTGTCATATGCACCAGCCTGCTTGGTCATCATATCGCGAACGATATTCATTAACTGCTGCTCTCTGTTACTCTGTTCAGCCTTTAACTGCTCAACAAGTGCTGCTCTGTCACCTTCACTCATCTTAGCAACAGAATAAGTTGCTTTCTTCTCAGGTGTGCTCTGCTCATATACAACTGCTGTAGCTTCTGCCGGCTTGTCCTTGCTGACCTGCTGCTTAGTTGAGTATGACTTGTAAGCATCCTGTGTCTGTACGTTCGTTGTCATCTTAACGTCCATATTAACCCTCCTTGTTATTGATGTGCAAATCCATTTGCGCATTTTACTTTATTATTATATCGGCATGTCTGACTATGTAGTTAATACTATAATAATATTTATTTTATCTGTTGTCTACCTTTTCCGGATATAAATCATGATTAGCCATTCTGTTAAATGCAACTTCTTCCCACTTGGTTCCCGGCATTCCGTAATTGCAGTATGGATCTATGCTGATTCCTCCTCTTGGAGTGAATTTGCCCCACACTTCAATGTACTTAGGCTCCATAAGCTTAATCAAATCCTTCATAATAATGTTAACGCAGTCCTCGTGGAAATCACCGTGATTTCTAAAGCTGAAAAGATACAGCTTCAAGGACTTGCTTTCTACCATTCTTTCTCCCGGAACATATGATATTGTAATTGTTGCAAAATCAGGCTGTCCCGTAATTGGGCACAGACTTGTAAATTCCGGACAATTAAATTTTACAAAATAATCATTCCCCGGATGCTTATTAATAAAAGTCTCCAGTACCTCCGGAGCATAGTCTGTCGGATATTTTACGCCCTGATTACCAAGTAATGATATTCCTTCTGTTTCCTGTTCATTTCTTCCGCTCATTCTCATTCTCCTTCCACAAGCAATGGGTCTGTTACTCCATTTTCTTCAAAAGCCCTGATTCTGTCCCTGCAGGTTCCACATACCATACATGGCTTATCATTGCCCTCGTAGCAGCTCCAGGTGAGCCTGTAAGGCACTTTTAACCTTAACCCTTCGCCTACTATATCTTTCTTATTCCACTTCACAAATGGAGCTTCTATCTTAAGTACTCTTCCGCTTCCTTCATATACTGCCTTAGCCATAGCTTCATTAAACACATCCGAGCAGTCAGGATAAGCACTGCCTGCCGCATCATCACTGTGAGCCCCATAATATATTACGCCACAATCCTTTGACAAAGCTATACTTGCCGCTGTGGAAAGGAATAATCCATTTCTAAAAGGCACATATGTTGATACCGTCTGTCCCTCTGTATCATTTAACTGCTCTGCATAGGTTGTATGCGGAATTTCTTTATCTGAATGTGCAAGCAATGAGCAATCACTGTATTTAAAAATATCTGCAAGGTTAATATATAAATGCTCTACTCCGTAGTATTTTGCAATCTCTACGGCACATTTGATTTCCTTGTCATGCTTCTGACCATAGGATGCTGACAAAGCTATAACATTATCTGCTCCGTATTTTTCCACTGCCATCGCAAGACAGGTGGTAGAGTCCACTCCTCCGCTAAATAAAACAAGTGCTTTCATCCATATCTCCTATCTGATTCTAAGCTGTAATGCCATATCCGTTCTAAAACGTCCTCTAAGCGTTGTTGTAAAGGTTTTGGCATTGCTTTTCTTGATTCCTCTTGCACTCATACAGCTGTGACAACCTTCAATAAGCACTGCAACGTCCTCTGAGCCTGTTACCTTCTGCATAACTTCGGCTATGTCTGAACCGATTCTTTCCTGAAGCTGTAATCTCTTAGATACCATATCGCATATTCTTGCTATTTTGCTGAGCCCGATTACCTTACCATTAGGTACATAGGCAACTGTGACTTTCATATCGTACATAAGTGCAAGATGGTGCTCGCAATGGCTGAAAATATCAATGTCCTTTACCACTACAACATCATTTTCAGAGCTTTCCAAATCAAGTTCCTGTTCAAAAGTCTTGTTAAACATTTCGGCAACTTCTTCATTAGTGTAGTTCATTCCTTCAAAGACTTCTTCATACATTCTTGCAACTCTTTCCGGAGTGTCCTTAAGACCTTCTCTTTCAGGGTCATCCCCAAGTGCAACAATAATTCCTCTGATATGCTCTTTTATAGCCGCTGTATCTATTGCCATAATATCTTTCCTTTCTCTAAACCCCTCTTGCTTCAGGGTCCCAGATAAACTTGTGCAGCTGTAACTGCAGATTAACGTCATTCATATTGTTGGCCAGCATATATTCAACTATATCCTTTGGCTCTATCTTTCCAAAAACAGGGCTGATGTATATGTTAACTCTTCCCTGTAAATTGTATTTTCTTATAATATTAAGCGTTGTGTCCAAATCTTCCCTGCTGCCTGCTACAAATTTCACCGTATCCTTATTCTTAAGCAGTGAAAAATTAGAATGACACATAGCCCGTTCCATACCGCTTACAGGAAGCTTATAATCCATTGTAAAGCTTATATTATCACTTATATGAACATAAGGGGTAAGGTCCACACTTCCGTTAGTCTCTATCTCAACTAAAAGCTCCTTATCAGCAGCTATGGTCGTAAGCAACACATCCATATCCTTTCTGAACAAAGGCTCACCACCGGTTATTGTAACATTCTTAATTCCGGTGCTCTTAATACTTTCGTATATCTCCTGCTCCGTCATAACAGTATATGCCGCATTCTCTTCATTAGCCCATGTGGTATCACAATATGAGCAATTCAGATTACAGCCCTTAAGCCTTACAAAAACAGCAAGTCTTCCGGCCCTCGTGCCTTCACCGTTGATACTGCTAAAAATCTCAACTACTTTGTACTCTGCCATAGTTAATCCTCACAATATGTTGCACAATTGTTAGGAGTCTCGTATACGGATACTCTTTTTACCTTATAGCCCCTGTCAGAAATCACGTCGTAAAAATACTTAGCAAAATTCTCCGCTGTTGTTCTAAATTCCAGCTCTATCATTCTAATACCCTCTTCTGTAAGTGCCTCAAGAGTCTTAGGCATAAGGGTGTCTTTTTCTATAATAAGACTGTGGTCAAAAATATCCACTACATTCTTAACTGTTTCCTTAAGCTCGTCAAAATCCACAACCATTCCTCTGGTATGTTCATCCGTCTTAAGATTCTCACTATATATCTCTACAACCACTCTCCATCTGTGGCCGTGGATATTGCTGCATTTTCCATTATAACCATGCAAAAAATGTGCTGCATCAAAACTATGCTCTGAAACCAATGTATACATATTATACCTCCTATATGGGTAAAAAAAATCGGATGAGCAGCCTCATCCGATAATGAACTGCCCTGGTTTTGTTTAAAGACAGGATGGTACAAACGAACTGTCTTATTAACTTCTATCTGATTATAGCTTCTAATTATTAATTAGTAAAGTCCTTAATTTTGAACAATCTTATGGCATTACGGAACATAATTGCCTCGTAAGCCTCCTTACTGATTAATTCAGGAAGTACATGGAAGTAATCCTGATATACTGACCTCTCGCCCTTAGGATTGCACAGATATGTGTCTTCTCCATCAATAGGCATATCACTTCCAAATACAATCTTACCACTGCCGTATCTCTTAACCGCTTCTATGGTGGTACTCATAGGTACCCATGTTGTATCTCCGTACAAATTATCTGCCTTACCAAGCAAATCAAGTGCCAGACTGTTATCACTGCCAAGACCCATATGAACCATTACGAATGGAATATTAGGAAACATCTTCGCCACATTATACAAATGCTCCGGTGAACCTTCTCCCCCTGCATCCGTATGTGACACTACTGCCAGATTATATTTATCAGCAAGTTCAATAAAAGGCAGTCCTCTTTCACTATCCGGTGCTGTCTTAGAGTGGAACGGATGAAGTTTAATTGCCTTAACAATATCAATATTGTCCTTAATAAGCTGCTCAAGCTCTTCTGTTGGCTGCTGCAGATATGGTCTTACCCACACAGCAACGCTGATAAGACCCGGATATCTTCTTGCCATATCTATGGCTCTCCTCAAAGACTCCTCCTGCGATAAAAGATACTTTTCCGGCAGAACCTTTTGTGAATGGTCCACTTCTCCCGAATCCGAGTTGGACAAAAGAATATGATCTATTCCGTATTTTCTAACTGCATTAATTACCTTCTCCTCAGTCATGTCAAATCCGACAGCTTCTCCGCCTATGTGAACATGTGTATCAATTATCATTGCAAGCACCTCTCGTTTTCAGTATTTTATCTATTATACACTATGTTTTTATAAATTGCATCTTTTTCACAAATTATTTATAATGATATATATAAAAATTTTAGGAGTTATTATGGATTATCAGAACGCAATAGAGATAAATAACCTGTGTAAGACCTATAAAGGTTTTACGCTTGATAATATCAGCCTTTCCATTCCAAGAGGAACTATCATGGGCTTTGTGGGACAAAATGGTGCGGGTAAAAGTACCACAATTAAAGCCATCCTTAACATAATTAAAAATGATAGTGGCACCATTAATGTTTTTGGTATGGACCATATTATCGATGAAAAGAAAATCAAGAAAAGAATTGCTGTTGTTTTTGATGAGAATCCTTTTAATGATGTTCTTAATGCAAAAGAAATCAATATGATAATGCAAAGAATATATTCAAAATGGGAGACCCATACTTTTATGAATTATTTGGAACGCTTTGGGCTTCCAATTAACAAGGCAATCGGACAGTTTTCTAAGGGTATGAAGATGAAATTTCAGATTGCGGTTGCCCTTTCCCATAATGCTGAATTACTTATTATGGACGAGCCAACCTCCGGTCTTGACCCGGTTGTGAGAAACGAGATACTGGATGTTTTTGAAGAGTATGTTAAGGATGGCAACCACACTATTTTTCTTTCATCACACATTACAAGTGACCTCGAAAGAATTGCTGACAGTATTACTTACATACATAACGGAAGACTTCTTCTGACCGATACCAAGGAAAATATACTTAAACATTACAAAACACTGGATGAAGTACTTCTGTCTTATGTGGGTGCACAGAGCCAATACAGATGGAATGAAGGAGGGACTGTATAATGGGCGGACTGATTCTCAATGATATACTTACCAACAAAAAAACAGTTATTTTGTACTCGTTAATAGTTGTTTTGACTTCCTCAGTATTTTTTATTAACTGGTCAAATATTAATCTGAATAACCTTTCCTTCCTTATGCCCACCTTCAAGATATTGTGTCTGGCAGGAGGAATGTATGCAATTAACGCCATTACTCATTGTTTTATGATATCTTCGGAAAACAAATTGCACTGTCAGTTTGTAATTGCTACTCCTATCCGTTCCAAAGGAATGGTTATAGAAAGATATTTTATGAATTTTGCTGTTTCACTTCTTATATGCGGCTGGTACGCCTTAGGTGTATATATTCAGAATTCAGTTCACGGAAGCACTGGCAGTGAAATGCATTTCATTTATTTTGGATTTTTTATTTTTATCATTGCGCAAGCCTTGGAACTGCCGCTACTATTCCGTTTTGGAGCAGGGTATGGCAAATATTACAAGGCAGCTACAGGAATACTTTTACTTCTTGTACTTGTTGTTATTTTTTTATGCGGACCTGATATACTGCCTTCAATGGACACAATCCTTAAGTGGTTTATTTCCTTTGATTTTTCAGATATCTTTGACAAAATCAAAACCGCAATGAAAATTATTCCTTTTGCCGCACTGGGAATATACGGTATTTCCTTGACTATCACAATTTTTTTGGTAAAATCTAAGTAATGTACTAATGAACTATAAAGGATGGTTAATTTTATGAAAGAATTTAACAATTCCGTGTATTTTAACGGGAATGACTACTATATGCAGAATATAAAGCTTCAGGAGCTTTCAGAGACTTTAGAGACTCCTTTTTATGTATATGACATGAATTTTATTATTAACAATTATAATAAGCTGAAGGCTTGTTTCCCATGGGATGACGTGAGACTTCACTATGCCATGAAGGCTAATTACAATCCTCATATGTTAAAGATTATGAAGGATAACGGTTTCTGTCTTGATACAGTAAGCCCTGCCGAAGTTATTATGGCTAAGAAAATCGGTTTTGACAGCGATAATATTTTATTTACTGCCAACAATATGACTGATGC
>JAZQKW010000150.1:0-2830 GCA_045542375.1 Butyrivibrio sp. | reverse complement strand
TGATGGAGATACTTTTATAAAAGATATTAAGTTTACTAAACAAGATGATTTATATATTGGTAAATGTTTAGGCAATCAAGCAACACCAAAAGGAATTGTTCAACAACAAGTTATTGGTGCAATAAAAGAAAAAAATAAATTACATATAGATGTTGCAACAGTATTTGCAAATCAAACTGGAGTATATAAAGATCCTACTTTTAAGACATTAATTACTAAAAGATAGGTGACATAAAAAAGGATGGAAGATGTAATGAATGGTAGTTCGTTAGTTTCGTTTTGTATAATAACATATAATCAGGAGAATTATATCAAAGACGCAATAAAAGGAGCTTTGGCACAGACTTATTCTCCTATGGAGATAATTATTTCAGATGATAACTCAACAGATGGAACATATGATGAAATACTTAAGGCTATTGAAGGGTATGAAGGACCTCATAAAATAATAATTAACAAAAACGAAAGTAATATGGGCATAAGAGAGCATGTCAATGACCTTTTGTATAATAAGAGCAGCGGAGAATATATTCTTTTGGCAGCAGGTGATGATGTATCGGAACCTGAGCGTACGGAAGAATACGTTAAGTGTTTTGAACGTTTTCCGGAGGTGATGTCAGTATCATGTCTGTCTGCAGAAGTGGACAAAGATCTGAATCTCATTAATAAGGATACTGAATGGAATGGATCTATTTCAATATATAATGCAGATGATTATATTCATTATAGAGATTTTATAATTTATTCAGGAGATTCAAGAGGTATAAGAAGAAAAGTAATTGAATCATTCCCACCGCTTGAATGCTCTGCTTCAGAGGATATATTTTTGTTTATAAGAAGTTTAATGATTGGTTCTGGCTGTTATATTAGAAAGCCTCTTGTAAACAGAAGAAATCATGAGAATAACTTTAGCAGAAGAAAAACAAAGAAACAGGACGTTTTTGAAAAACAAGCGAATATAGATATCGATTATGCTATAAGTGCAGGATATATATCGTCAGTAAAAGCTGCCAAGTTAAAAAATAAAGTCCATCATGTAAGAGATTTATTTGAATTGTATACAGGATCGCCATATTCAAGCTTTAAAGCCTTCTTTTATAGAATGCTTAGTAAGATGTTTGGTGTAAAAAAATACAAATAGTGAGGATATAAAATGCAAGTTGTTAAATATGTTTTTCAGCCACATGGCGATGATAGAGGACAATTAGTTGCACTTGAAGAGTTTAAGGATATACCATTTAAAATTAAACGAGTATATTATATGTATGATACTACTGAAGGTGTTACAAGAGGCTTTCATGCACATAAGTGTTTGGAACAGATATTGATTTGTATACATGGAAGCTGTAAGATACGGTTAGATAATGGTCATGAAAAGAAGGTAATTCCATTAGAGAAACCATATGAAGGATTGTATGTTGCTAATAATATGTGGAGAGAAATGTTTGATTTCTCACCGGATGCAGTGCTTATGGTGTTAGCATCAGAATTATATGATGAATCAGATTATATTCGAGATTATGATGAATTTTTGAAATTTATTGAGAATAGTGAGGCATAGATATATGAGAATTCCATTTGTTAGTTTTAAACCATTGGAAAAGGAGCTTGATAGCGGATTAAGAGCAGCTTTTGAACGTGTGTATTCAAACAGTTGGTATATAGAGGGGAATGAAGATAAGAATTTTGAAAGAAAGTTTGCAGAGTATTGTGGAACTGACTATTGTATTGGTGTCGGGAATGGTTTGGATGCGCTTATTCTTATTTTAAAAGCATTAGGAATTAGCAGAGGTGATGAAGTAATTGTTCCGTCTAATACATACATTGCTACTGCGTTAGCAGTGACTTATGTTGGTGCAACTCCTGTATTAGTGGAACCCGATATTAATACGTTTAATATTAATCCGGATAATATAGAAAGCAAAATTACAGATAATACTAAAGTGATTATGCCTGTTCATCTTTATGGACAAGCATGTGATATGGATCCTATAATGGAAATTGCGGACAAGTATAATTTATATGTTGTTGAAGATTGTGCTCAAGCTCATGGGGCAACATATAAAGGCAGAAAGATAGGTACATTTGGTATTGCAGCAGGATTTAGTTTTTATCCGGGAAAAAATCTTGGGGCTCTAGGTGATGCGGGAGCAGTAATTACTAATGATAAGGGATTGGCAGATAAGATCAGAGCTATAGGTAATTACGGTTCAGATTATAAATATCATCATATATATAAGGGAAATAATTCACGTCTGGATGAACTTCAGGCGGCATTTTTGTCTGTGAAATTAGAACATTTAGAGAAGATGAATATTGACCGTAGACGTATCGCAGACAGATACTTGAAGGGGATAGACAATCCAAATGTGATACTACCCTATGTTATGAGTGAAAATGTTCCAGTATGGCACATATTTGGAATAAGGTGTAATAATCGTAATAATCTTGAGATGTATTTAAATGAAAGAGGAATTGGAACCAATAAACACTACCCGATTCCAATTCATATGCAGGAATGCTACTCTGATTTGGGAATTGATGAGGGTGAACTTCCAATTGCGGAGGAAATAAGTAGTACAGAACTTAGTCTGCCACTGTATTATGGGATGACTGATGAAGAGATAGATTATGTTATTACTTCTATCAATTCGTTTAAATAAGAATGAGGAAGTAGACTATGAAAAAAGGTAAGCTTTTAATTGAAAATATACTTATATATGGCATCGGTGGAGTAATTAACAAAATTATTCCATTAATAATGCTACCTATTGTAACGCGAATGATGCCAAATTCATCATATTATGGGATAAATGATTTGTTTACTACC
>JAZQKW010000149.1:0-10284 GCA_045542375.1 Butyrivibrio sp. | reverse complement strand
CTGTCAAACTGTCGCCTATACAGAGTATCTTTTTAAAGATGCAGATATCGCTTCCTTTATATTCTGTAGGAATATCGGGAATGAATTTTGTTCTGATCTCTTCAGCATAATCAGCAGGCTTAACCGACATACGATTATATTCGCATAACCAAGCATTAGGAATACGAGAAGCCGTTGCTACAGAAAACCTTCCATATCTGGCATTATCGGGAATAGTAAAAGGAGCATTAAGCTTATTATTGGAAGCACTTACCCCATAACCGCTTATGTATTCCTTATTGGCATTATAGAAAGCACAATAACCCGGATAGAGATAATTCTCATTAAAATAATAGTCCGTATTATTTTTAAGCTCAATGAATGGAGTACAGTATATGGTAGTTGAAACATGAACAGAACCATCTACAGCACCATCAATATATCCCAACATAAGAGTATCAGGATCAATGAGGTTAGATCTGGGATCATGCTGTGCGAAAGTAACATTATCGACTTCAACAGATTTACCGTACAGTTTCAGATCTTCAAGATTTGCAACCTTCAAAGCAGGCTCATAGGATCCTGCCGTTACCGAGCAGAATCTTATATATGCTGCACCTGAATAATCTGTTATTGAGCCTGTTGTTTCAACAACTGTTCCTGAATCAATCGAATAAGAAGAAATGAAATTCTTATTAGAATCATATAAAGCGTATACAGCTACATTACTGAAAGATTTAACAATAAATCTGATACCGCTCATTATTCCTTTAATGGGAATAAAGTCTGTGCTGTGATAGTCTGAATGTGATACTATTGCACCTGTAGTCTTGTTGATAAAACCTCCAACATCAAAATCAATATCCAATACGGCAAAATCATCATACTCATCAGATAAAGCCGTGATTGCATCATGATTCTCTGTATACTGACCTCTGACAGCAGCACCTGCACTTGCATAAGTAATACCATTACCGCCTACACGGATATCCAATAATTCAGCATCAGGATCAACGGAAGCACCATCAAGAATCTCATCAATCCGGGCATTGATAACAGTATCAGCATCTGCACGATCAGCTATTTCAGTATTAAGACCATTCGTAATTGCCGTTACCCTTGCTGAAATGGATGCTGTTTCTGTTGCTCTTGTACTGATCTCATTATCAAGAGCAGTATTAAGATCAGCGATATTAGAATTAGCTGCATTTATTGCCGTAGCTACAGGTTTATTGGCTATAGGATTCAGCGAATTAGCATTAAGGGAATGATCAACAATAAAATAACCTATCTTTTTCCAATAATCAGTATTCGTGATATTTATACCAGAAGGAACGGGCTTTAAAGAGATATATGCTTCCATTCCTGACTGAACAATATCCCATTTAGTGTACTGTTTTGTAATATCCCAATTACCTTCAATAGATACTGAATTAGCAGCTTCAAAATCATTCATTTCCATAGCAAGCTGCCTCATAGCTTTCAGAATCCAATCAAGATTCATTTCATGTAAATCCATATAAGGAAACTGATTTATGAAGTTAGTAAAATCAATCATATATATCC
This sequence comes from Butyrivibrio sp., assembly GCA_045542375.1. Lineage (GTDB taxonomy): Bacteria > Bacillota > Clostridia > Lachnospirales > Lachnospiraceae > Eshraghiella. Next base: position 8,739 of record JAZQKW010000149.1, on the reverse strand, counting down.
TCCTTTATTTAATAGATCATAAGACAAAATTCAGAAGCAAAGAGATCAGCCATGTGTTCATACATATTCCAAGCAGCGACCTCTGTTTCCTTCATAAAAAGTGTTTGAGCAGCTGTTACACCAATATTACCATATCCATGTGAAGTATGAGTATCAGTATAAGAATCACCGCCTGATTCAGTATTAGAATCCTGAGTAGAAAAAGTTCCTGCCGTTCTCTGTGTTCCCGTATCAGAACCTGATCCTGCATTTCTCTGTGTGCCTGTCTGATTGACTTCTCCATCTAATACATCTTCTGTTGTTTCGACAAAATCAGCATCATTATAGGCTTTCTCAGAGTGTGTATCAGTATTATCAGTTTCTGTCTTAAGATTATCGGTCCTTGTATAATCTTCCGAATGCTGAAGATTATCGGTCCTTGTATGATCATCAGAGCCTGAAGAAGAACCTGAACCATCCTTGCTGTATTCACCTTCATGTGTGTCGGTCCATTCTTCATGATAATCCTTATTATAAAGAGGATCATACTGTTTATTGATAAGCTTAACCCATCTGTCAAAGGTCCAATAATTCTTCATTCCCCAAACCTTAACAGCTTCTATCATAAATTCAGGTGAAGAATAAAGAAGTTCAAATTCCTGGCACCTCAAAAGGATAGCACCTATGAGAGTATCTTTATCAATACCTTCAGGAAGAGTAAGTTCTTCAAAGACCGAATGATCAGGATTCAGAAATCTTTCCATTCCTATCAGAGTCATCTTGCTCTGTGGCATTATCTTCACCTCCTTCATAAGTTATCTCAGCTCTAATGTCTGTACCAAACATTTTATTTACGAGCTCTAATGATGAATCAAGAGTAGCTTTCCAAACCATAAGTCTTGCGGTTGAATCCTGTTCTCTTGATTCGGCTTCAGCTGTTACAAGTCTTTCCTTCTTATTATAAGGAAGTGATCTAATACCTATCTCAGCATCAAATGCGGAAAGCAAAGTGCTTCTGTCCATGAGCATATCTGTAGTAAGATAGTCATTCTTGATATTAGTTCTTTCAAGGAAGGACCACGGATCTTCTTTAGATTGATTATCCTGTTCAAGCAGGAAGGATTTATCCAATACGACAGCAGGCTCACCGGAGTTTATCTTATCAAATGCTTTCTTCAGCGTTTCAGCAGCCGCTTTATTCTTTGCACCAATGAGCCAAGCAAACTTACTGTTTACAATGCTCTGATTGATACCTGAATCCAAAGCGGAAAGAAGCATGGCATAGTAAGAAACGATGTCAAATATACCCTTCCAATCAGGTGTAATACGAATAAGCTCTGTTTCCTTATGGATCTTGAATCTCTTCTGAAGTTTAGGATTAGCGACTATGAATGTAGTAGGCTGATAGTAAAAGTCAAAGCCATAAAGAGCACCAGGCTGAAAGCTTATACCAAAATTTCTTGTTTTAAAGACACCTACATATCCATAAGCAAAAAGACACCAATAAAAGAAATCCTTTACTTCACCTTCCCAAGTATCAGGAAGCCCTGTAAATTTTATGGTAGATATTGCCCTTTGAAATAATGCTCTTTCCCAATAAGCAAAAGTAACAGCGTTACAATACTTAAGCATGGAAGGCTGAATATGACCTTCAACATTGTTGATACGATCATAATTCAAAGGCATATATCCGCCATTGGGTATAGGATATTTTTTACTCATATTCTGTCCTTTCTATGAATCAGGGCTTAAGGCTTTGAGCCCCAAGCCCTTCATCATGTTTATTAGGAAGTAAAGAACTTCTTAAGCAGAAGGATGCTGATCAACAAGATATGTGATCTTTACGGCTGCTGCATTAGCAGGAGCTGAAGAGAATGTTACGACCTGAGTTTCTGCATTATATGTGTATGCCGTTGTTGCCGTACCGCCTACTGTAACACCTGTAATACGGAGAACATCACCTGTAAGAGTAAATGCTGTTGTAGCACCATCACCTGTAAAATCTTCTGTAGCCTGCTCATTTTCGCTCATTACGAGAAGGACAAAATTCTGAGTAGGATTGCAGATATTTGACTTAACGAAATCAAACCAAGTATTAAGATAATTCTTTCTTGATTCAAGAGGTGAAGTTCTTGCATCTTCGAGCTGGAAGTTCGTCATTACGGACCTCTTATCAAAGATACAGCCCATGAGATAATCAGGCTGGAATACATAATCCGTATCAGAAGAGCCTGTTGTATTTCCGATAAGATCTTCAAGCCATGCAGGGATCTTTACTTTGATATTGGCAGAAGCCTTAACAGCATCATCCATAGATAATGTCTGCCAATAATCAACAGCTTCAAAGTTCTCAGGCTTAAGATACTTATCATTAAAGATCTCAGGCATAACCATTGTCTTAGCCTTTTCCCAAAAAGGCGAATACATGATCATCTTCTGCTCTGACTTAGGTGTATGTCTTAAGATTACATGATCACCATCTGCAAGAGTAAGGACCGGGGTAGCATGGAAGAAGATAGATCTCTTAGCCATAAGGTCTGAAATGATCTTGATCTCAGAAGTAAGCCATTCAAGGAACTGCTTTCTGTATGTCGTTCTCAGCTGTGTACCTGTGTAGTTAGTACCCATTTCCTTATTATAAGCAGCTGTAAGATCATAGAGTGTGCAAGAGCCTTTAATAGCTGAATCATAATCACCGATAGCAGAAGCAAGAGCCATACGGGAAAGAAGAGTAAGTCTGTTATAAGCAGCTTTTCTCTGCTCAATATCATTACTCTTTTCTGTTACAAGACCTGCCCAGAACCTGCCCCATTCAGCTTCAGAGTTGAATACGATCTTGATCTGATTTACATATCTTGTTAAGCAATCCTGCCAAACCTGAGAATCCATGAAATACTGTTCAAAAGGATGAACAGGATGCTGCTCGTACTGATCTCCTGTAGACTGAGCATCACCATTACCATCAGGATTCTTTCCATTATCAAAACCATCCGCAAAGTTCGTGTAGAGATTAGTATTGAATGCACCTGAAGGAAGAGCCCATGTAGAAAAATATGAAATCTCTCTTACTGTAGAATTGAACTCACCTGTTGAGATAGCATCAATAAGCGAAAGCTCTGCACCATAAGGTCTGTTTCCGATAAGCAGACGAGCACCGACAATACCAAGGGCATTATAGATCTCATCTGTCTTGAACTCTTTAGCAAGCCTGCCTGCATCCATGAATGTGCCTGTATTGATTACCTGATGATAATCCTGACCTGTGAGCTGAGCCATAGTCGCATTCATGAGAGCATATAGGTCTTTACGCTTAAACTGTCCCATAATTATTTCTCCTTATAATATATTTTAGAGCTTAATAAAAGCTTCTAATCGCATCAATGAGAGAAGCTTCTTCTTCTTCAATGCTTTTATCGTACTCAGGAAGATTATCCTCATGGATATTATCTTTCTGAATCTCTTTTATCTGATCATCCTTATCCTGTATTTCCTTTTCTTTTGCTTCCTTTTCTTTCAGAAGCTCTTCATACATTGTCTTATAATCAGGCTCCTGATCCTTTTCCTGTGCCTGTCCGGGAGCAGGATCAGCAGCCTTATCTTTAGCAGAAACATCAGGCTGTTTTTCCTGCTCACTTTCTTCATCATCAATAGCAGCTAAAGCATCAATCTCTTTCTTTGAATAACCTTTAGCTAATAGTACCAATGTATCTTTCAAACCTACCTTTGCCATATAAGACCTCCTAATAAAATATAAGGGACTTTTTGCAGGCTTAACCTGTCTGGGATCAGCAGAACCTTCAGAAGCCTCCCCGGCTATGTGATCTCCATAGGAACTAACCCATGCTGAAGGAATATATTATAGTCCCTTTATATGTACTATTATCATATTTTAAGGTAAACTTCAAGTTTAATATAGGAAAACTATGCACCTATATCAATAAATTTATTAGCCCATGAATCAGTATTAAACTGATCATCTCTGATCCTTTTCATGAAAAAGATATCTTTATCACCTGAAGATCCTCCCCATCTTGCAATAAAGATCTCATCATTTGGATCAGTAGGATCATAACCGCCATAAAGGGATGAAAAAGCATGACACCATACTTCCCAATAAGCCCCAGTACCATTCTTTCTTGAATCTCCATCAGCTGAATGTCCTCTATCAGATGAAGCTTCTACTTTGGCATATTGAACCAAGCCTACAGTATCTGTATCAGCTGAGCTGTCTGTATATGCCTGAATGTTTTCTTTATAGAAAAATGTATGACCGCCTGTAAGATCAAGATGATTCATTACTACGATATCACCATCAATAGGTGTATCTAATACTGTAGTAACAGGTATGATAGTGAATCCTGCATCTATAAGGGCTTGCTTCATATTGATAGTACCTACATGATAAGAAGGATAATTAAAACCTCCTGCATCAGACAAGCACCTTCCTATAAGACCTGAACAATCAACACCATCAGCAGAACTTAAAGCCATACCGCCCAAGCGATATCCTATGGATTCATCCCAACATATAGATTGAGCCTGACTTATTGCAGCTGCAAGATCATTACTCATAAAAGAATCCTGTATTCATGTAGTTATTTATCTTCTGTGCTTCTTCCTGTGTACCTGATATCTGACAATCAGCAAGCTGACAAAGGATATATCCGGACAGAGTATTTATGACTTTTGTCTGACAAAGAGGACGACCTATCTCAGCAAGATTTTCATCAACTATAAGATTGAATCTTGAAAGCAGATAAAGATTCTTAGTATCATAAAAAGGAAGATAACATCCGCTGTCCCCTATGCCTGATACAGTAGGATAATTGAGCCTTGTCATATCCTGGACGGCAGCTGTAGCCATATTTAATCCCTGCGGAAGAGCATTGATATTTCCCTGACCTAAACTGATACCATTTGATATAGCAGAAAAGATTCCATTGGTAGTCGCTGCTTCATATCCTAAAGCATCTTTATATACCTGAGAAAGATTTACATCAACACCTATCTTTGCTGTACCATTGTATAATATCTTTGCTACATTGATATTGCCATAGACAATAAGCCTGCCTACACCTGATACCAAGTCATATAATGTTTCCAATATGATCTTGTTATTCCCTTTAAGAAGCATCGGATCAAGTTCGATATCTCCCCAAGGACCATAGTGAAGAGTATATCTTGTAAAGGGCTGACAATTAAGATAAGCACCTCTTGTAGCAGCCTGAGGATGTTCTCTTAAAGTTATATAAGAATAATCTTTAGTCTTAACAACATTTGATGAATAGTTAACTCTCTTTACACCATATCCATCACCTATATCAAAATGATAATATCCGAACTGTATCTTACTTACAGCTGAACCTGTTATCTCAGACGCATTAAAAGGCATTCTTATACATGACTTGATATATTGAATAGGATTTATAAGAGCTTTCTGGACACCTTCTGAATATTCTGTTGTAAGGATCTGCCCCCAAGGATCATTACCTGATGCAATATTATTCATAAGATAATCTAAGAATACTCTTAAGGCTAAAGGCGACATTACATAATAGATAAGAGAACCGAATTGATTAACAGCTTCATCCGTATATCCTACTATACCTACAACATAGCATGAACCATCATACCACCAAAGAGGATCTGTTGAATCAGGATAATCAATATAGCCTGTTACATCTGTCTTAGCAGGATAAACAAAATCAGATATATCACCATCATAAGAAGATGCTGATCTCAATACATAATGTGATCCTGTTCCTATCTCTGTCTTGAATGAAGCAAGCACATCACAAGTGCAGCTGATATACCAGAAGTTCTGATGTGTACTTATATCCGTAATGAAATAATAACGATTGAAATCAGGTACATAACAATAATTCTTTCCAATGGGATTTGAAGCTATGGAAAGCTTGAATGTAGGATTCATCAAGGATGTATCATCAATCATTGTGCAGCTGTATGTAGTACCTCCTGAAGAGGGCTGCTTAGTAGAGTTTTCCCTTTTGGTAAAGGAATAAAGGATAACATTTATAGCCATAATAAATTACCTCTCAGGTAATATCATTGAGTTTTTCCGTAAGTTTATTTAAAGCTTCTGTGCAAGCCTTTATGGCTTCCCTGTTTTCCGTATTTGATTTTTCATACATCTCAAACATCCTGTCTGTATTCTTCTGCTGATTATCAAGCATATACTTACAGCCAAAGAATAGAGCAACAGCTGAGATAATAGGAAAGCCTAATGTACTGATAAGCTGAGCCCATTCATTCATTTTTCTTTTCCTCCCTTGCCATAATCTCATTATTGAGCCTTGTCATGCCTGAACCATAATCAACAGGCTTTTCCTTTAGCTTCTTTTCCAATTCCTTAGAAACATCAACTACTTCTGTTTTCTTCTTTCTCGGCATGGTTTATTCCTCCTTTATTTTCTTAATAGTGATCTGTATTATCTCATCACCTCTATGTGATAAACCAACCTGTCCCTTAAAACTATCAGTAATTACTTCATCATTAGGATCAGGTTTAATATCAGGAGGTTGATCTATAAGAAGCTTCATATCGGTATTGTAAAGGATATCAGCATCACATTCACCAACCCCGGCAACATCTTCTGTCCATGAGTATTGCCATATATCACAATATTCAGGCTTTGAATAACCGAGATAAGCAAGCCATATATAGTCACATACTATGTCTTTGAAAAATTCATCATACCAAGATGTTGTTACATAGCAGCCTACATTGTAGCCGTGATATTCCATCTTGTTCCTGAATCCGTCAACAACATCCTTTATCCTGTTAAGATTAGCTTTCTCTTCAAGATCATAGAAAACAGGAAAAGATATCTTATCCCTATAGGGCTCTATCAATCGTATACAATGAACTGCTTCACCTACAGCTGAATCATAATCAAATGCATAAGCATAGAAATAAACACCAACCTTTATCCCGGCTGCAAGGGCTCTTTCCATATTGATATGAAAATATTTATCATCCTGAGATTCATAGTCCTGTCCGAATCCGCATCTGATGAAAGCATATCTTACACCATCTTCATAAGCAGCAGACCAGTCGATCTCTTTATTATGCTCAGAAACATCAATACAATTTCCTCTCATAGCAACCTCCTTATAATAGGTATTGTTATCAGCATATTATCATAAAAAATATCGGGCTTCCAATAAGGAAGCCCGGATAAGTCAAGCAGATCTATAAAAAATACGGATCTTGAAGAATGAGTGTTTAGAGTAAAGATTTGACCTGCTTGACGATATCATCTACATCTGCATTAGATAAAGGATACCATACTATATTATACCATTTACCATTATTAGCTTTCTCTGAAGGGAAGTTTACGATATAGCAGATATCACCCTTCTTATGAGCCGTTCCATCTTCCTTGCATTCGACCTCTTTGAGCATACAGCTCTTGATGATAACTCCATTGATATTAAGGTCAATCATAACAATAGAATCATTTTTGGTAGCTCTTGCTGCCTTTACCTGTACCGAACCTTCATTCTTTTCTTCCTTCTTTGTGCCAAACATATCGGACACCTCCTTAATAAATTTTATCTTCAGAGCATTTACTGCTCGGAAAATCTAAATTGTATGCATTTCCAAACTTTGTATTATCATTTGCAAATCTTATACAAAAGTTCTGAAGGTCTGAAAGATCTCTCTTAAGTTGATGATTTTCTTTCATAAGTTTTTTAATAAGTTGATCATGTTCCTTCCATACTTTATTGCTTATAATTTTCATTTTAACTTCTCCTTCATGTCCTTCAAAAGTTCATCTAACTGATTATCAATTTCTTTATGCGAATCCATTGTGCCTTTATAAGCAAGTACCAATAACCAAAAAGCTATAGTCTGAAAGAAATTAAAGCAAAGAGATATCGTCAGTATTATCTGAATCATCTGTATCTTCCTCCCAATACTCACTATACTTACATTCCATGCAGGGTTCTTCAGTTATGAGAAGATCTTTATAAACGCAATTACCGCAATTTTTCATAACTCATTCCTCCTTTCAAGATAAGCACATTGTACAACACATTGTACATTGTGTCAATACTTGATATCAAATTGTTTGAAATATCTTTCCAATAGCAGCTCATTACAATCTACATAAGGAATAGATAATGTTTCGCCTGCACCTCTTTTAAAGATAACATGATCTCCTGTTTGTCTTACTCTTCGGAATCCGTTCTTTCTTAATATCTTACTTATCTTATGAAATTTCATGCTGATGCCTGCCATAAATTCACCTCCTATACTTTGAAAAACTGTTTATAATTTATTATCAGATCATACATGGAATACTTTTCAAACTTCATCTTCCCTTCAATGCATTCAACCCTTAATTCCTGTCCATGCTCTATCCAAAACAGCTTCTGATCATTCTCTTTATTCAGATCCCATTCAAAAGCATAAGGACCTCTGGAATAAGTCATGTAATGCATATTGTCATGAGGACGCCTGTAGATATAGATATCCTTATTCTTATATCTGATCTTATGTAAGCACCGCATTGTCTTTACTGATAATGTCTTGACATTGGAGAAGTCATTGTTTGCAAAATCACCAAAGAAAGCTTTCTGAGCCCATGCTGTACCCTTCATCATTACGAACATATCAGAATCAAGTTCTTCTTTCGTAAGAGGGATCTCAGCCTGAGTTATATGATGCAGCAATATCCTTCTTTCCCGGTTATAGTAATGAGATTTTTTAGACCATGCCAATTCAGCCATATC
>JAZQKW010000148.1:0-2455 GCA_045542375.1 Butyrivibrio sp. | reverse complement strand
ATAAACTTACTTACCATAGCTCTTTCTGAAGCTACGTCGTTACCACATCCTGAACCATTAGATCCAGGTCTGAAGAAATATCCAGGTACAATCATATTGTAGCAGTAGTTAGTAGTATATGTATGGTTGTATACAACGTCCATTATTACGCTTACGCCATTATCATGTAAAGCCTTAACCATCTGCTTAAATTCCTTAACTCTTACTTCACCATTGAATGGATCTGTTGAGTATGAGCCTTCTGGTGCATTGTAGTTCTTAGGATCATATCCCCAATTGTACTGTTTCTTCTCTTCAAGCTTAGTCTCATCAACTGTTGCGAAATCGTATGACGGACCAATCTGAACATGTGTAATTCCAAGGTCAACAATATGTGAAAGACCTGTGCACTGTCCTGTTGCATTCTTAGTACCAAGTTCTGTAAGTCCAAGATACTTACCAGGATTCTTAATTCCTGATGATTCTGCTACAGAAATATCTCTAAAGTGAATCTCGTATACGTTAGCATCTGTTGAATTCATTCCTGAGTTAGGATTCTTATCCTTATCCCATCCTTCAGGGTTAGTTGAATCCATATCGATAACCATTGCTCTGTCACCGTTAACACCAAGTGTCTTAGCATATGGGTCACATGCTTCTCTGTCATCTACTGTGAATGTATAGTATACACCATTAAGATCTCCATCAACAGTTACTGACCATACACCCTTATCTCCAGCCTTCATGTCGTATGCCTTAATAAGATCATCTACGCCCTTCTTGCCTTCTTTATATGTATTAAGCTTAACTGTTTTAGCTGTTGGAGCCCATACCTTAAATGTTGTTGAATCCTTAGACCATGTTGCTCCAAGGTCATCTCCATCATATGTGTACTTGTTCTCGAATTCTTCTGTCGAGAAGTAATCAGGTACTGTTACATCGAATGCAAGTCCGTTAATATCAATCTTGTACTTAGCAAGTTCATCAACCTTGTCCTTAAGTGTAATTGTAACAAACTTAGCATCTGTCTCATCAGCCACAATGCTTTCCATTGGAATCTCGTTACCTACTGCATCAAGAATCTTAACTGTATTACCTTCTGTAAATTCTTCTGTAAATTTAACTCTGATTGTCTTGAAGTCGCCTTTCATTTCTGCAAAGTACATACCTAATCCTTTCACAGCATCGTCTCCCAATTCTATTTCGCAGCCCTCTACACCGGATTTAATATATACATCAACTGTTCCGGCTAATACTCCGTTAATTTCGATAAACTGATCCTTATCGACATCTTTCTTTTCCCAATCATTAAGACGTACGATAAAACCTAATTTAGAACTTCCTGCAGGGAAAGTTGCCGTAGTAACCGCACCCTTGTCTCCTACTTCTGTTCCAAATGGATAAGCTTTTCCGTCTCCACCATCCGGCCAAAGCCATACGTTCCATCCTTCATAGTTACCATCTTCTCTGAGATAGTGAAGATTAACAGTAAGCTCTGTTGCCTGGTCAGCAGGTGCCTCTGTTGTCGGAGTCTCAGGTGCATCTGTTGGAGCTTCTGTTGTTGGTGCTTCTGTTGTTGGTGCCTCTGTTGTCGGATTAGTGTTAGTCTCTTTATCGCCACCACATCCAACTAAAGAAAATACCATCATTGAAGCAACAAAAATTGCCAATAATCTCTTAAACTTTTTCATGATTACCTCCTCAATATTCTTATAAAATTGTACCAAATTGTATTCAATCATTAAATATCAATTTTTTTTAATTCATACCAATTTTTTTAATTTAACATATTGATTAAAATTATAAAAAAGATGTACAATTAATTTAGATTATTACAAAATGGGAGATAAGAATATGAATACAGTCGATTTACATGTGCATTCATCATTCTCAGATGGAACAGACAATCCTGCCGACCTGGTTAACAAAGCCTTATCTGCAGGTCTTAAGGCTTTTGCCCTTACAGACCACGATACCACCGATGGAATAGATGAAGCAATCAACGCGGGAAATGAATTAGATATAGAAGTAATTCCGGGTATTGAGATAAGTACGGATTATCTTGACAAGGAAATACATATAGTAGGTCTGTGCATTGACCATAACAATGAAGAGCTGCAGAACGCACTTTCTACTGAGTTACACAAGCGTAACGAGAGAAATTCGGAAATGGTGGACCGCTTTAACAGGGCTGGTTTTCCTGTTACTATGGAAGAACTTGTTGCCATGTTCCCTAACAGTGTAATTACAAGAGCTCATTTTGCATCGTATATGGTTAAGAAGGGATATGTATCAGATTTTAGAACTGCTTTTGACCGATACCTCGGTGACGGATGTCCACTTTACGTTGAAAGAGAGCATCGTTCTCCGGAAGATGCCATAAGACTAATCAGGAACGCAGGCGGTGCTCCAATTCTTGCCCACCCTCTCCTCTACCACCTTACTTATGGAGAGCTTAAGAAATTATGCAATAAGT
>JAZQKW010000147.1:0-4458 GCA_045542375.1 Butyrivibrio sp. | reverse complement strand
CTTCTTGCAATGAGTGATTTCATAAGAGGCTACTGGTACATAATTATAGCAGTAATCGTGGCGCTTACTATTGGTATTAAGACCTTTAAGAAGACTAAGACAGGTATTTACTTCTTTGCTAACCTTGGCGTTAAGATGCCGGCATTTGGTAATCTTACTATTAAGACAGCATCAGCCAGATTTGCAAGAACCTTCAGTACCATGCTTTCATCAGGTATGCCAATGATTGAAGCTATGGAGATTACAGCTAAGACAATGGATAACCAGCTGTTTAAGGATGCACTTAATGATTGTGCTCTTCAGATACAGCGAGGTGTTCCACTTACAGCACCACTTAAGAAATCAGGCTTATTCCCACCACTTATTCTTCACATGGTTGGAATTGGTGAGGAAAGTGGTAACCTTGAAGAAATGCTTAACAACTGTGCAACATACTTTGATGAAGAAGTTGAGTCAGCAACACAGCAGGTTATGTCACTTATGGAACCTATGATAATTATTGTACTTGCAGGTATCGTATGTCTCATTCTTGCAGCTATCTACGGACCAATGATTACAATGTACAATGCAATGGGTAATATGTAATAACGGTACTAAGAGCTTCTGTGTACCCGGCAGAGCTTTTGTATATATAACAATAACGTCAGTTTAACTGATTGAGAAGAAAAGGAGAATGTCACAATGAAATTATTCCAGAAAAAGAAAAACAACAAAGGTTTCTCTCTCGTAGAACTTATCGTAGTAGTAGCTATCATGGCTGTACTTATGGGTATCTTAGTTCCTACACTTGTTAAGAACGTTGAGAAGTCTAAGAAGCAGAAAGATGAATCAGCTATCGAAGAAATCAGAAGCCAGATGCAGAACTCATTAGCAGATCCAGATTATTCACATATTGGAGCTGTACTTACTTACAATGATACAACTAACAAGGATATTACAATTACAGATCCTAACAGCAAGCAGAAGGATACAGCTACAGAAATTCAGGATATTACAGATTTCTTAACAGAAGTTGCATCTAATGTTGATGATTATGCGTTCACATCAAAGGCTTACAAAGCAGACCCTAAGGTAGTATTTGTAATCGGTGATGAAAGAGTTAAAGTTTACAGAAACGCAGTTGGTGAAACAGCCCCAGCTAACGGAAGCATGACAGAAATTACAGCCGCAGCAGGTGCTTAATTTCAACTAATTACATAACAATAAGCGGGTAATACTAATGCAGACTGAGATGCACTTCATGCATATGAAGGGCATCTCAGTTGAATAGTTTGAAGGATTAGGAAGGTACAAGGGATGTTGGCACCATTAACGATTAGAATACTTATATATATAACAGCTTTTGTTTTTGGTATTGTAATAGGAAGCTTTGTCAATGTTCTTATATACCGGATACCTCTTAATGAAAACATAGCAACAGAACACAGTCACTGTATGAAATGTAAGCATAAGCTTGCGTGGTATGATCTGGTCCCGTTGTTCAGTTGGCTCTTCCTAAAGGGAAGATGCAGATATTGCAAAGAGAAGATATCAATACAATATCCATTAGTTGAATTGATTAATGGTATCGGGTATGTATTGATTTTTGTGCTTTGCGGAATCAATGTAACAAGTATGCTGTATGCATTGTGTTTTTCAATGCTTGTGGCATTAAGTGTTATTGATTGGAATACATATGAGATTCCATTTGGAATCAATGTAACGATTTTTGTTCTTGGCGTGATTAACGCCGCAGTACATTACAATAATATAGTATATTATTTGATAGGGATGGCCTGTGTTAGCCTGTTTCTTCTGTTTCTGTATGTTGTTACAGGTGGAAGAGGAATTGGTGGCGGAGATATTAAGTTAATGGCTGCCGCCGGGCTTTTACTTGGCTGGAAACACATAATACTGGCACTGGTTCTGGGATGCATCATCGGCTCAATTATTCACATTATTCTTATGAAGGTGAGTGATAAAGGCAGAATGTTGGCATTTGGTCCATATTTGTCTGTAGGAATTGTAATATCTATGCTATGTGGTAACCAATTATTGAGTTGGTACACAGATATTTTATTTGGGTAAATTAAGATGTATGGTAACCAGACATCTACCAGGGAGGAATGACAATGGCTTCAAAAGTTTTAACAATTACAATTGGTAATGATTATACTAAAATCAGTGAGGTTTTATACAGCTCACATAAGCTTGTTCATGTATATTTCAGTAAATCAATCCCAACACCAGCGGATTGTGTTGAAGATGGACAGATAAGAGATGTTGCTTCAGTAGCGAATGCTATTAAGGAAACAATATATAATGAAGGAATTTTGACAAAGGATGTAATTTTCTCAATACAGTCTAATAAGATTGTAAGTAAGGAAATTTTAATCCCACATATGAAGGAAAGCCTTATTATGGGCTATATTAATACGAATGCAACAGAATATTTTCCTGTTAACATAGATGAGTATGTATTTACATATTCTACTTTGGAGACTGTTCTTGATGAAGAAGAGAAGAAGATTCGTATGATGGTTATGGCAGCACCTGTAGGTATCGTTGAGAGATATTACGATATTGCAGAGATGCTTGAATTGAACATCAAGGCAGTTGACTATGTAGGTAACTCAACCTTACAGCTTGTTAAGATGCAGGTTGATGATGCTCCTACACTTATTATTCAGATGGGCGATGATAATACGGTTATCAGTATTCTTGAAGATAAGGTTCTTCAGATGATGAGAGCGGTACCGTATGGTCGTTCTACAGTAGCCAACGCACTTATGGAGAAGAAGGAAATCTCATATGCAGAGGCTATGGAGAAGCTTTCTACAGAACGAGTACTTAAGGAAAGCTTTACTGACAATGATTATGTAACAGATTCTCTTAAGTATCTTGCAAGTAATATCAGCCGAGTAATGGATTATTATACATCTAAGAATCCAAGCTCTACAATTGAGAAAGCAATCCTTATTACAGAAGGCAAACCAATCAGAGCGATTGAGACACTCTTTAGCTATGAGCTTGGAATGAAGGTTAATAAGCTTGAAGAGCTTAACCGAGTTATTGCAGACCCTGCACTTAATATGTCACTTACTGAGCTTACGGTATATCTTTCTAACGTAGGATGTATTCTTAATCCGGTTAACTTCGTACCAAGGTCAGCACTTGTTAAGGCTAAGAAGGGATCAGATAACCGAAGCACGATTATGGTGCTTGCAGGATCATTGGTTATTGCACTTGCAATTGTGCTGGTTCCACTTATTCAGTATCTGGGTAAGAACTCTGAAAGTAAACAGCTAAAATCAGATATTAAGAAAATAGAAGACATTACGATAGTTGTTGATAAGTATCATACAGCCAAGGATAAATTTGATGATGTTAATACATTTATGACATATGCATCAGATAACAATGATGACCTTCTTAAGTTTATTGATTTCCTTGAAGATGAGATGCCATCGGATATCAGTATTACCAACTTTTCAGTAACAAGTGGTGCTGCTATGATGACATGTAAAGGTAGCTCCAAGGAAACAGTAGCAGCATTTATTGTTAAACTTAAATCCCAGAGTAATATTAGCAGTGTTGAGTGTAACTCAATTACAGAATCAGTGGATGATAATGACGTTGCAACTGTTACATATACGATTTCTTGTAACTTTACCAAGTTTCCGGTAGAAGCAGCTAATTAGGAGGTAGAATTATGAAGTTAACAGATAAAGACAAAAAATTAATAAGTTTTATTCTCGGATTAGTGATGGTTTTCTGTGCATATTTCTTCGGATTTAGAAATCTTACAGCGAAGAACACGGAGCTTGATGATGTAATTAAGAAGGATACAGAATATTACAATACTCTTAAGGGTATGGTTGATATGGAAGCAAGATATATTGAAGATACTGAGACTTTTGAATCAGGATATCTTGACTTGCTTAACAGATTTGACACAGGACTTACCCAGGAACACTCTATTCTCTTTATAAGTGAAATGGAGGATAAGACAGGAACATGGGTTTCACAGGCAGTACTTGGTGCAGTATCACCGGTATATAAGTTTGGTCAGAAGATGTCAAGTAATCCGTTAAAGGCTGATACATCAGCATATTCAAGCGATTATGTAGGACAGGAGACGATGTTAACACTTAATTATAAGGCCCCTTATCCAGAGTTTAAGAGTCTTATTGATTATATCAATACATTTGACAGTAAATGTAAGATTACATCTGTAACAGCAGCTTACAGCGACGAGGGATTTGTGTCAGGAATTCTTATTATGAATCAGTATGCTATTAAGGGTGCAGACAGAGTATTCTTTGGTGCTCCTATTACTAATACTGATAATGGTACTGAGAACATATTCGATTCATCATCATTTGAACCTGGTGAAGATAATGCAGAAGAAAATGGTTTACACATTCTTACAGACTATGACCACTTTATTTCACTTGATGCATTTAATGCAGCAGGAGA